>JBKBMM010000055.1:0-6848 GCA_046295835.1 Caldimicrobium sp. | reverse complement strand
CATTATAAAGGAGGGTGTTATGGGTAAAGAGAGGGGTGCTGGGGCTAAATTTATGGCACGAAAGGGGTTAATTATGCTATTTTCTCTATCTTTGGGTTTTATTTTTGTTGAGGCAGGCTATGGGGCAGAGGGAACTTTTAATGTTGAAGAAATAGTAGTTACAGCCACAAGGATTCCTGAGCCCAAAAGTGAGGTATCTTCTTTTGTACAGGTTCTCTCTGAGGAGAGGCTATCCCTTTCACCCTCTCAAGATCTTGGCAGTTTTTTAACCCAGGCAGGTATTGGGCATATTCATAGGTATCCTGGTTATTTAACAGGAAGGGTGGCTATAAGGGGCCTTGCTTCTGATCTTTTTGATCAACAAAAGAGCCGACTTTTGCTATTATCGGACGGGGTAAGGATAGGAACAGTCAATTTTGCTAAAATTCCTCTTCAGGATGTTGAGAGAGTGGAGATAGTTAAGGGCCCTGCTTCGGTACTCTATGGAAGTCAAGCTATGGGAGGAGTTATAAATGTTATCACAAAAAGGGCAAAAAAAGAGGGATTTTATGGAGAAATTGGGGCTATGGGTGGTTCTTGGGATTTTTATCAGGGAAGTGTGGAGCTTATGGGAAAAAAAGACAAGGTTGATTTCTATTTATCTTCTTTTCGTGCTGCTCAAAATGATTATGAAAGTAAGGATTTTGGAAGGATACCCAATACAAGTTGGGATGCTGAAGCTACTACAGCTAAAATTGGCTTTACTCCAAAATCTGGGCATGATCTTTTGTTCACCCTTCAGTATTTCAAAGCTTGGAAAATTGGAAGTCCAGGTCCAAGATATAATCCAAGTTTAACTGACTATAGTGATAAGGGAAGAAGGTCCTCTCAAGTAGAATACTCAAATCCCTTTACTAAATTTAAGGTCTTTTTTGTAAAGGATGAAGATGAATGGCATTATCCTTCAAAAGGAGATATTACAAAAAAGGAGACAGAGACAAAAGGAGGGTATTTTCTTGGGAATTTTACCGTAGGTAAGCATCTGAAATTTTTGGGTGGTTTAGATTTTAATGTTATAGAGGTATCCACAAAGAGAAAGCAGGGAGCTCCCTATTATCCCAATTCAGAGCACTTGAATTTTGGGCTTTTTTGCGAAGGAAGGGGAATTTTTCTGCAGGAGAGATTACTTTTAAATGGTGGAATTAGATACGATTTTTTTGAGGCTAAGATTAAGAGGACCTCTGGATTGACGGTAAATCCACGCACCAGGAATTTTAAAAATTTTACTTTAAGGGGGGGATTGGTTTTTAAGCTAAAGGAGGGAGTTAATTTAAAGAGTAATTTAGGTACTGGCTTTAGAGCACCAGCTCCAGATGAACTTGCTGCTGATTATATCACTAATTGGGGTGTGAGATATGTGGGAAATCCAGATCTTAATCCAGAAAAAAGCTATACTTTTGATTTAGGTATTGAAATAAATAAAGCCCCCTTTAAACTTCAGAGCGCTTATTTTATGACTAACTTTAAGGACAAAATTATAACCCTTTATAATAGCACAACCAAAACAAATACTTTTCATAATGTAGATGGGGCAGAGATTCAGGGATGGGAATTAAATTTTTCTTTTGACCTTGCTCCTTTTTTGAAGCTCCCCTTTTCTTTTGAACCTTATGTGGATTTAACCTACCACACCAAGTATATTTCTAAAGACAAAAGAGAAATTTTAAATTATGGTACAGAGACACTCCTCTATACACCAAAAGGTACAGGTACTTTTGGTGTAAGATTGTTAAGTGAGCGTTGGGAGGCAGATTTTCATGGGATATACATGGGAAAAGAAAAGGTTATAGATTGGAACTGGAATTCTCCCACATATGGCAAAGCTATAAAAAAGGGCGATTTTACTATTTTTAATTTAGGTCTTAAGTTTTCTCCTTACAAACACTTTGAAGGCACTTTAAAGGTTGAAAACCTCTTCAATAAAGCTTATGAGTATGTACCAAGTTATCCTATGCCAAAGCGCACAATTTTTGTAGGAGGTAAGTTTAAATTCTAAAATGGAATTAAGCCTCCTTTTCTGGATAATAGGAACTTTTTTTAGTCTTGGCATTTTTTCTATAAAAGTAGGGTTAGGTTTGGCTTATGGGAGGGTAAATCTTAAAGGAATACTTGCTACTTTATGCTTTTATCTAATTCTATTTATATTTATAGCCTATTTAGCAGAGAAAATTTTCTTTTTACTTTACCCTTTACTGGAAAAAGGGCCTTATTTACATATGATCATGGCTCTGGGAATGACACTTTGGGGTGTATTTTTATTAATAAAAAGTGATCAAAGGCATCGCCTTTCTCCTCTTCCGTTACTTATTCCTTGCCCAGTTTGTTTGACAGCCATGGCCTTTTCAGTTTTATCCTTAAGAGAGGTCCTAAGGGTATCTCCTTTCATAGTAGGATTATTTTTAGGAGCAAGTTTTGTTAGCATAGCAACAATGCTTATTCTTTATAGCAAATTTAGGCAAGGATCCTTTCCTAAGCTGAATCTTTCTTTTGCCATGATAATTTTAGGATTTTATTATCTTTTGGCCTTGCATGTACCACAAAAGATAGAAGAGGCTAAGGCTGTTTACTCCACGTTTTTACAGAAAGAAGGGTTTTATATTGAGTCGCAAAGCTTACCCATAATTCTCCTACTTATAGGGACTGCTATTTTTGGATATATTCTAAAAACTATGGAGGGTAAAAAGTGAAATTTTTCGCAGGTATTGAAACATTTCTCTATTTAATATCTGTGGTGCTTTTTTATCCAGTTCTTCTTAGTTTAACGGGTCTTATTTTTTGGGTTACTTTATATTTTGGTAGTTTCTTAAGGGAGTTAGTGGAAAGAAGTCGGGGTGAGAGTGTTTATATAGTGAAGTTTAAAAAATTTATTGATGAAGAAATAGCTAATCCTCCTATAAATTTTGATTTAGAAATAGAAAAAAGACTAAGAGAAGCTGAGATTGAGCTTATAAAATCTTTAGATAAGATCCGCTTTGTTATCAGGGTAGGGCCTGCTTTAGGGTTAATGGGAACTCTCATCCCTATGGGTATTGCACTATCTGCATTAGCACAAGGAGATTTACCTAAAATGGCAGGAAGTATGGTTACCGCCTTTACCACAGTGGTGGTTGGTTTAGCTTGTAGTGTAGCTGCCTATGTGATATCTATGATAAAAGAAAGATGGATTAGAGCTGATTTGAAAGAAATGGAATATTTAGCTGAGAAAGCTTTAAGAGCTTTTTTAGAAGAAATAAAAAGTTTTAAGGAGAGGTAGTAAAATGAGATTTATGAGAAGAAAGGAGATCTTTCAAAGTTTTGAGCCATCCTTAGAGGATCCCTTAACAGGAGTTGCTAATCTTTTTGATGCCAGTGTAGTTTTTATTGTAAGTATGATGATTGCTCTTTTTATGGCTTGGAATATGATAGATATGCTTAATCCTAAATCAGAGCTAACCATAACTAAAAAAACTCCAGATGGTAAAATAGAAATAATTACAAAAAAAGGCAAGGAAGTAAAGGTTCAAAGGGTAACAGATAAAAAACTCAAAGGCGAAGGTATAAGGCTTGGAACAGCTTATCAGTTGAAGGATGGAAGGATAGTCTATGTACCGGATTAGAATTTTACATTATGGGTGTTTAGTTTTCTTGCTGGCTTTTTTCTTTATTAATACGGCACAGGCAAAACCTATTAAAATTAGTCTCTTACTAAGAGATAGTCTTACAAGAAATGCTATCTTTGCCATAAAATCCTTAAATCTTGGAACAACAGAAGTAGAAATAAAGGTTTATTCTCTAAATACCTTAAAAAAAAGTGATTTAGAATTTCTGAAAAATTCTCATTTGATAATTCTTGATGTAATGGATAGACAGAGAGTAAATGAAATTAAAGCTGAGCTAAATATGGCTATTTCTAAGAATGCTAAAGTATTTGCTGTGGCCTCTTCCGGGTCGTATAATGAGGAAATGAAAGATATGGGAATAAGTGTAGACAAGAAAATAGAGGACTACTATCAATCTGGTGGTGTGGAAAATTTTAAAAATATGCTTTTATACACCTTAAAGGAATATTTTGGCTTATCTTTAGAAGTATCAGAACCCATTAAATCACCTAATTTCGCACTCTATGACTACAAAGGGAAAAGGATTTTTGCAACCTTTGAGGAATTTATAAAGGTAAAAGGAGAAACTTATTTAAAAAGGCCTCTTATTGGTTTAGTTTTTTATAAAAACAGTTATGAAGGAGGACAGCTGAAACACATTGATGCATTAATTGAGGCTTTAGAGAAAGAGGGGTTTGGTGTGCTTCCTGCTTATGGCTGGCCTTCAGAAGAGGTAGTAGAGAGATATTTTTTTGACAGTGAAGGAAAAGCAAGAGTTAGATTAGTAATAGGATTGGCTTTAAAGGTTGGGCTTAACTCAAAGAGAGCTATAATGGTATTTAATAAACTGGGAGTACCTATAATTAATGCCATAACTCTTTATAGTCAATCAAAGGAAGAATTTGAAAACTCACCTCTGGGACTAAGTATTTATGAAAGAACTTGGCAAGTAGGTTTACCTGAGTTAGGAGGTATAATCCAACCTATAGTTATTGCTTCTAAGGAGAAAAGAATAGATCCTGACACTAAGATGGAATACATAGAAGAAAACCCTATTCAGGAGCGAATTGAAAGACTTGTTGAGAGAATTAAAGCTTGGATAAATCTTCAAAATAAACCAAATAGAGACAAAAGGATTGCTCTAATTTATTATAATTATCCACCTGGGAAACAAAATATTGGTGCAGCCTATCTTAATGTACTACCTGAAAGTTTATGGACTATTCTAAACAGATTAAAGGATGAGGGGTATTATATAGGTGAAAAAGAGTTAAGTAAGGATAGGCTTTTTGAAGAGATTCAAAATTATGGAAGAAATATTGGCAATTGGGCTCAAGCTGAGATTGATAACTTAGCCAGATCTGGTAAAGCGGTCTTAATACCTCTTAAGACTTATAAAGAATGGTTTGAAGAATTACCAGAGGGATTTAAAAAAGCTGTACTTAAAGACTGGGGAGCGCCTGAAGACAATAAAATAATGACCTGGATTGGCCGTAGCGGCACAAAATACATAGTTATCCCCGTAGTGCAGTATGGAAATATTCTATTGACTCCTCAACCTTCACGGGGATGGGAACAGGATATTAAAAAGCTTTATCACGATGTAACTCTTCCTCCACACCATCAATATATAGCCTTTTATCTATGGCTCAAAAAGGGTTTTAAAGCAGATGCCATTGTGCACATAGGCACTCATGGTACGCATGAGTGGCTTTCAGGTAAAGAAGTAGGATTTACAAAAGAGGATCCACCGGATCTTCTTTTACAAGATCTTCCCAATATTTATCCATATATAGTAGATGATGTAGGAGAAGGGCTTCAAGCAAAGAGGCGCGGACTTGCCGTAATAATTGATCATATGACTCCACCAGTTGCTAAGACTTACCTTCAAAGTGAACTCAAAGAAATTCAAAGTCTTATTCAAGATTATCAAATTGCAAAACAAAAAAGTCCTCTTTTAGCTGAGGCTAAACTCCGAGAGATTATTAGGTTAGTTGAAAAATTAGGTCTTCATACCGATCTTGGGTTTAAAGAGCTTTCTGAGGAAACCCTTGAGGAGCTTGAACATTATTTAAAAACTATGGAGGAAAAAATGGTGCCCTTTGGGCTTCATACCTTTGGAAAGGCTCCTTCTAAAGATCTTATAAGAAGTACAGCAGAAGCTATCTTATCTTTGGAGAAAGGGCTAACTGAGGAAGAAAGGGAAAAAAAACTTAAAGAGTTAGAAAAGAAAATTGAGTACTCTGCAACAAGAGAGCTTGACTCTTTAATACGTGCTTTGGAAGGAAAATATATTCCAGCTGGCCCAGGAAATGATCCTATTAGAAATCCTGATGCACTGCCTACAGGGAAAAACTTTTATTCCTTTGATCCTTCGAAAATTCCTTCTCCTTCTATATTTGAATTAGGAGCAAAATTAGCTCAAGATCTTATAGAGGATTATAAGAGAAGACATGGATTCTATCCTGATAAACTAACTTTCATTCTCTGGGCTGTTGAAACCATTAGACACGAAGGGATCATGGAATCTCAGATTTTGTATCTTTTGGGAATAAAGCCTAAATGGGATGAAAGAGGAAGGGTAATTGGGATTGAAGTAATACCCCGTCAAAAACTGGCTCGGCCTCGTGTAGATATTACTATTATACCTTCCGGTCTATATAGGGATCTCTTTCCAAATCTGATGGATTTATTAGATAAAGCTGTGAGTTTAGCTAAGGAACAAAAAGAAGACGATAATTTTTTACGATCACATGTTTTGAAATTAAAAGAAAGGTTAATAGCAAAGGGGTTATCTGAAGAGATGGCTGAAAAACTTGCTACAGTAAGGATATTTACAGAACCACCTGGTGCATATGGAACCAATCTGGACAAAGTTATTTCCAATTCCCATACTTGGGATAGAGAAAGTGAGGTTGTAGAAGTATATTTTAATAGATTAGGTTATTTGTATGGACAAGGTTTCTGGGGAGATAAACTTAAGGAAAATTTAAATCAGCTTCTTTTTAAAAGTGCTCTCTCAGGTACAAAAATAGCGGTTCATAGTAGATCTTCTCAAATTTTTGCCACCTTAGATAATGATGATTTTTTTCAGTATCTGGGAGGCACTGCTATGGCAATTCGAATATTAGATGGAAAAACCCCAGAATTGTTTATAACAGATATATCTAATCCCAAAGAGCCCAAGCAGGAAACTCTAAATAGATTTATGGGGAGAGAACTAAGAACCCG
>JBKBMM010000054.1:6785-7085 GCA_046295835.1 Caldimicrobium sp. | reverse complement strand
GGGAAAAGAGCAAATTTAAACTGATACAAAAATAAAATAATGCTATACTTATGATACATAATAAAAAGTACTGCAATTTGTAAAAAAACCTATTATATCTCATTAAACGAAGATTCTAAATGAATAGGGCACAGGTATCTGTGCCCTATTCTTAGAAATTAATTTAGAATATTGAGATTATACACATCCTACTGGTTTAGGAAGACCCGCCATCTTACAGGCCCCCTTTCCAGGCCCAGAAGGAAAGAGCTCATAAATTTTCTTAAGGGGATACCCAGTAACCTTAGAAAGAATCCTAAC
>JBKBMM010000054.1:0-6775 GCA_046295835.1 Caldimicrobium sp. | reverse complement strand
AATAGTCTTGAAGTACATTAATTATTTTCCAGTGCTCCTCAGTAAGCTCCTGAATACCCTCTTGCTCCTTTACATATTCTACCCACTCCATACACCAAGCTTCTAAGCCATCCTTCAAAAAACCATCTTCATCAAGTTCAAAAACCTTACCTTTGTACTCTACAGTTGGCATAATTACACCTCCTTTTATTTTTTGTAATTTTTTTGCATATTTTATTTTTTAGGCAAAAAATTATTCCCAAATTTTAAAAAGTCAAGTTTTGAGTTTTTTTTCACAAATTCATCTAATTAATTTTTAACCTCCTTTATCATGGGAATTTCATCACATTCTGGAAATTTTGAGCATCTGATGCAATCAGCCCAAACCTTTTGGGGTAAATCTTGTTTAGAGACCATTTTAAAGCCCATTTTTTCAAAGAATTTAGGATTTGTAGTTAAAACAAAAATTTTGGGTATTCCAAGCTCTTGAGCTTCATTTAAGGCAGCTTCCACTAACTTCTGCCCTATTCCCTTGCGCTGTTTTTCTTCACTGACAACTAAAGATCTTATTTCAGCTAAATCCTCCCAAAGTATATGCAAGGCACAAGCTCCAATAATAAGATCTTTCTCCTCTGCCACAAAAAATTCCCTTACCTTTTCATACAATTCAGATAATGGTCGTGGTATAACATCTCCCTTTTTCGAAAAATGTAAGATTAATTTATATATATATTTTACATCCGATAGTTTAGCTTTCCTTATAAGCAAAATTTAATTTCCTTTTTAATTTAATTCCACTATAAAAGGTTTGTCAATACCGAGTTTGGTTTTTATTTCTGCAATGGATTGTTCAGCCTGAGCTCGGTTTTCATATTTTCCTACATATACTTTATAAAGATCTTTTCCATTCTTTGTGGTTTCTTTAATTTGGGCATAATAGCCTAATTTTTCTGCCTTTTTCTTCAATTCTTCTGCTTTATCTCTATGAGAAAAGGCCCCAACCTGTAAGGTATAATATCCCCTTGTAACCAAACTCTCCTCTTTTACTTTAGAGGCAAGATGGGCTACTTCTTTCTTTTGATAAGTTGGTTTTTCTTTCTCTGCCTTTTTAACTTCTTTTTTAACAACTTCTTTTTTTACTAACTCCTTCGGTTTAGCCTCAGGTTCTTTCTTCTCTTCCTCACTAGGCTTTGAAATCTCAGTCTCTTTTACTGAAGAAGAAGTTGCATTGAGAGTTTCATTCCCTTCTGAAAGTGTTGCATTAGGAGAGGTAGCATAAGATTCATTTGCTGGTAAATTTAGTGAAGAAACTTGTGAGGCATCTCCCTTTTCCAAAGCTATCTCTTCTGCCTGAGGCTTTCCTCCTATTTTAGTCCCAATCCAAACCCCAAGAATAAAAGTCCACACTAAAATACATAGAGCAAAGAGAATGACAAAAACTAAGGCTAAACGGCTTAATTCAAACTTTAGCTTTTTTTCTTCCATTTAAAACCCTCCTCTACATTTTTTCAGGACTATTTATGCCTAATAATTCAAGACCTTCTTTTAAAATTATTTGGCATCCTTTACACAAAGCTAATCTATCTAAGGTCATGTTCTCATCATCTCCAATAATTCGAAATTTATTATAATACTCATGAAATAAACTAGCAAGTTCCATAAGATAATACACTAATTTATAAGGAGCCAATTGAAGGGCTGAAATCTCTATCTCATCAGAGAATTCTCCTAATTTTTTAAGAAGTTCTATCTCTTCCTCTTCTACCAAATATGAGAACTCTCTCTCCTCTAACTTATCTAAAGCTATTCCCTTTAATCTTGCCTTTTCCATAAGAGAACAAATTCTTGCATGGGCATATTGCACGTAATAAACGGGATTTTCTTGAGATTGTTTTTTGGCTAATTCCACATCAAAGTCTAATGATGAGTCTGCACTTCTTGAGAGAAAAATAAATCTTACAGCGTCCACTCCTACCTCTTTGACTAACTCTTTTAATTCCACATATTCCGCCTTTCTTGTAGACATACTTTTAAGTTTCCCTTCTTCAAGAAGATTAACCATTTGAATAAGAATTATTTTTAATTTTTCTGGATCAAGATTTATTGCCTCCATTGCTCCTTTTAATCTGGCTATATATCCATGATGATCAGCGCCCCAAAGATTAATCCCTAAATCAAATTTTCTTTTAATAAATTTTTCATAATGATAACTTATATCACTTGCAAAATAAGTCCATTCACCAGAAGCTTTTCGCACAACTCTATCCTTTTCATCTCCAAATTGAGAAGATCTAAACCAGAGAGCCCCATCCTTTTCATAAATAAGACCCTTTTCCTTTAATAGAGTTAAACACTCCTCAACTAAACCCTTCTTATATAAATCCCTTTCGGAATACCAATTATCATAAAAAACTCTAAAATTTTCTAAATCATTCTTTATATCTTCAAGAATCATATTAATGGCAAGCTCTCTACATAGTTTTACAGCTTCTCTTTCTTCTCTTTTTAAGAGATCAGGATAAATTTTAAGCGCCTCTTTAGCAATATCATATATATATTCTCCTTGATAATAATCATCTGGAAAATTTATAGAAATTCCCGACATTTCTTTTGCTCTAAGATAAACGGAGGCTCCAAGAATATCCATTTGTGTTCCGCGATCATTGATATAATATTCTTTATAGACCTCATAACCTGCCTTTTTCAAAATTCTTGCTAAGGCATCTCCATATGCTGCTCCCCTTCCATGCCCTATATGAAGAGGGCCAGTGGGATTAGCTGAAACAAATTCTAAAATTACTCTTTCACCTTTACCAATATCAAGTGTTCCATAAGAGCTTCCTTGCCTTAAAATTTCCTTCAAATTATCCCTATAAAAATTAGGATTAATCCAAAAATTTATAAATCCAGGGCCTGCAATTTCTATTTTTTTAAAAAAGGGATCAATTTTTAGACTATTTATAATATCTTTTCCAAGTTCTCTTGCTTCAATTCTTAATATACCCTGAAGCACCAAAGCAAGATTGGTTGAATAATCTCCGAAATTTTTATTTTTTGGTTTTTCTACTTCAAAAGGGATTTGCCAAACTTCTGGGGATTTTTCCTTAAGAATCTTCCTTATCTTTTCCCTGATCCTTCTTCTGATCACCTTCTTTCCCCTTACTCAAAAGAACTACATCTAAGGAAAAATCTGGGCATCTAAAGGGTTTGGTATTATCCATAGTGAACTTCTTTGTACAAAATTCTCGCCAGGCACACCTTGCACAAAGAATAATTTCCTCTTGATAACTATCCTGAATACTCATCACACTCAATTAGGACCTTAGCTTTTAAAAAGTCTATCTCCTTGATTTGGCCCTTTATCCTCTTAGGAGCTTCAAAAAAACTCTTCAAAACAATTTCATTTTCCAAAATTTCAATTTGACTTATATCTCTTGCAATTTCTTTTTCTTCGCCCTTACACTTAATCCAAATTCTGGCCTGACACATATTTTTGCTTCTCCTTCTCTTTCTTTATCTTATTAAGAAACTCCAAAATAGTCCATTTGTCAAGTGCTTTTAGTTGAAAATAATTTGGAATGGGTGCCCATATTTCCAATAACTCTGAAGTATGAGGATGAGAAAAAGAAAGATAAAGCGCATGAAGTAAAACAGCCTTTCCCTCTAAAACCTTTTGTTTAGAACCATAAAAGGTGTCTCCAATTATAGGATAGCCACGTTTAGCTAAGGCTATCCTTAATTGATGTTTTCTTCCAGTAAGAGGAGAAAGCAATAAAAGAGATTCCTTTACATTACTTTTAAGAAGTTTAAAAAGAGTTAAAGCTGGTTTAAGATTACTTTTAACAAAAATATAATCCTCCCATAGGTCTTCTTCTTCCTTAAACTCACCTTCAACCTTAGCTAAATATATTTTTATTACCCTTTGATCTTGCATAAGTTTAAAAAATTTAGCAGCTGTTTTACTTCTCTTTGCAAAAACAAGGACTCCTGAAACAGGTTTATCCAATCTATGAAGCACTGCAAGAAAAACATTTCCTTCTTTTTTATCTCTCTCTTTTAAAAAGGACTTCACTTGAACTAAAAGAGAGTCCTGCTCCTTTCTTGAGCCCTGAACTACCCATCCTGGCTTTTTGTTCACGGCAATTAAATACTTATCTTCGTACAGAATTTCCACTTTTCCGTTCTAACAATTCTTTTTTCTTAAAACCCTCAAAATTTCTCTTTTCCTTGAAAAAATCCTCTTGGATTCCAAAAAATTTAAAAATAAAGCGAAATATTCCCTTACCAATGCTTGCGGGATGTAAGGGCACAATAGTAGGATTATCATAAGGACCTATAACCTCTAAGGGAAGATAGATAAACATCCTCTCCTTCCCAAGCAAAAATCTATTCAAATAGGGGATATGCTCTATAATTACATCTATAGTTTTAAAGGGAGATACAAGAAAAGTAAGGGTTACCTTTTTATCTTTTAGAGAAATAGGGCCTGAACCAAAGAGCCTAAAACCTGGAGCAGAAAGAAAAAGGGTATCTATAGTAAAATAGGAATTACTGAATTCTCCTTTAAAATCTATTTCTTCATAAGGTAAAAGATTGTTTTCTAAATTTGGAACTTTTCCTCTAAAGAGATCTATAGGACTTAAAAATCCCAAAACCTTAATAATCAATGGGGCTCTGTAAAGATATCCCTTAGGAGATTTAATCTCAAAATTTCCGTAACTATTCTCTAAAAAATTCTTTTCCCAATCAGAATAAAAGAAACCTTCCATTTTAAAGGGACCTTCTAAAATGGTCTTTGGCATCTCCTCAGGATAGGCACAGGCAAATAAATCTAAAAATTCTCCATATGTAGGAGGAAGATCAATAAAAAGATAACTAAAAGTAGGGTTTTTTTCATATTCTGCATAAAATTCAAGCCCACAAAAATTAATTTGAGGAATAACTAAGGAAACAATTCCCCCTTCTTTGACTAAAATATGTCCTTTTAAATTCTGTAAGGTATGAAGAGTTGGAAGGGTGAGCTTTTCTATGCTAAGAGTAAGATCCCCTTTTAAAGGAAGCTCACTTAAATCTAAAGAGAACTTTTTTTCTTTTATAGCCTCTTCTCTTTGAATTTCTAAAAACTTTGCCTTAAAATATTCATTAACATCTAAGTTTTTTACTTCCAAATTACCCTTTACATTTAAAAGTTCCTTCTCTTTATGAAGTTCAATATCCCCAAAAATATCTCCTTTCCCCAATTTCAAGGCGATTTCTTTCCCTTTTATACCTTGAGGGTCAAAATTTAAAAAACCAGAGATTACTAAATTTGGTGAAATATTAAAATCTATATTATTAAGCCTTAAGCTACCTTGAGTGTTAAAAAAACCCCTTTTTAAATAATAATTTATAAGCCCTTTTAAATCTCCTTCCTCTAAATATTTGCTCCATTTCTTTAAATCTTGAGTATTAATTTCAGCTTCAATTTCTCCTTCTACGGACCCTTTTTTTATAAAGGGAGTTGTGGCAATCTCTGAAATTTCATCAATCTTGGCCTTACCGTTATAAAAGACAAAGTAATTGTCCTCTTTCTTATTTAAATTTAATTTAAAGTTACTTTCAGGTCCCTTTATTTCTCCTTTTAAAGTAAAATCCTTCTCCTTCCAAAATTCTATATTACTTTTTAATTGGCCTATAAAAACATCTCCATTAAATTGTACAGTATCATTGGTGGCAAAAACCTTAAAGGTGGGCATCTCTATGGGGGGCTTTTTAAGTTCAAAAGTTGAAGTGTTAATCCCAAAAAGGCTTTGTATTTTATTTAGTATATCTTCTTTCAAAGTGCCCCTACCATTTAGATAAAGTTTAAAATTTTCTAAATTAAAATCACCCTCAAGTTCAAAGGGGGAATCTTCTAAAGCAATTTTTGAATTTAAAAGGGAAATTAGACCCTTATTTAAAGAAAATTTGAGTTTAGGACTATAAAATGCAAAGTTTTCTCCTAAGTAAGGTATGATTCCAGAACATTCTCTAAGACTTCCTTTTAAAGAAAGGGCCTTAAATAGAGAATTTACTCCTTCTCCCTCATTAACTCTTATATGTCCCCGATATTGTGCCTCATCTAAAACAATCTCTTTCAGAGATAAATTGTATTTAGAATAAATTTCATATATCTTGGGATATTTTTCTAAAAATTCTTTAATCTGTTCCTCATAGATAAGACCAGTATTAATTTGAAAATTTAGCCAATCTTGGAAAGGTATATATTCACCTTTTACTATGGAAAGAGAACTTTTATCGTAGCTGAGTTTTAGGCTATCAAAGGCTATTTTATCCCCATGATAGTTAATCTTTCCGCTTTCCAATAATAACTCGTGCTTTAGATTAGGAATATGAACTTTTAAAGCTTCAGGCTGAAAAGAAAGCTTAATTTGGGGTGAGGCTAATTTCCCCTCTAATTCTAAATTCATACTCAATTTACCAGAAAGATCCCATTTTCTTAAAAAGGAAAGGTCCTTAGTAAGGGAGAGGCCTATAGCTTTAAATACATCCCCCTCACCTTCAACCGCTCCCACCAGGGAAATTTTTGGTTCTTTTTCAAAAAGCGCTATGGATAGCTCATTAACTCTTCCATGTAGAGCACCATTTACTTTGGTTTCACCTTGAAATTTAATTAACCCCTTTTCTAAACTTACATAGCCTTTAATTTCTTTAAGATCCAGAGAAATTTCTGGTATATAAACTTCTCCATCCTCTACCTCAGAATTTAAATTAAGATTTGAAACATCTAAAAGGTTTCTAATATCCTTTGCTGTGC
>JBKBMM010000053.1:0-7251 GCA_046295835.1 Caldimicrobium sp. | reverse complement strand
TTTTTCCTCCAATAAAGTTATCATCTACAAAAAAAACCGACCCCCTCCAACCAAGTTTATAGAGATTTTCAAGCTCTAAAAGAATTTGTTCAGCTCTTTTTGTTCTTACTTGATGTCCAAAGAGATTGGTTACATCACAAAATTCACAATTAAAAGGGCAGCCACGAGAATACTGTAGGCACATTGAAGTATAATGAGATAAATTGATCAAATGATAGGCAGGTGGAGGACTTTTAGTAAGGTCGGCAAGCTGTGATGTGGTATAAATCTTTTTAGGTTTACCTTTTTTTAGATCCTCCAAAAAGAGAGGCAAGGTAATTTCTGCTTCATTTAATACCAAATGATCTACTTTGTCTAAATAATCTCTCCAAAAGGTAGTAAAAAGTGGTCCCCCAGCTACGATTCTCTTTCCATGCTTTTTAGTTAGTTTTATTACTTCCTCAGCTGAATCCCTTTGTACAGTCATTCCACTTAGAAGAATTAAGTTTGCTTCTTTAAGTTTGTTTTCCTCTAACTTTTCTACATTTAGATCTAAAAGCCTTAAAGACCACTCCTTAGGAAGAAGACTGGCAACTGTCAACAAACCCAAAGGGGGATGGGTAGCTCTTTTATGTATGACTTTTAGGGCATGTCTGAAACTCCAGAAGGTATTAGGATAGGCAGGATAAATTAATAAAACTTTCATATCATCTATACCCCTAATACTTCCCACACCACTTCAATTTGCTCCTTCATATAGGCACTTGACATAAAAACAATTAGATTTTTTTCCTCAGCAAAGGAAAGAAGATTTTTTATTGATACAGTGTTTTCAAGAATGTGGGCAATTTTCCCAGCTTGATTTAAACCCTCTATTAATTGCCATAAATTTATTCTTTCTTCTTCTGGTATAGAGACAAGTCCAGGAGGTGGCTTCAAAAAAATCACATCTGCTAAGCTTAGCGACTCCCTATAACTTTCTTGAAAAATTTTCCTTTTACTTGAATTTGTACGAGGTTCAAAAAAGAGAATAGTTTTATTGGGTTTGTAAGCCTCTTTTAATTCCCTGAGAGTGAGCCTTACAGCTGTAGGATGATGAGCAAAATCATCAATTAGTAAGTATTTCTCATTTACTGAGAGAATCTCTTGCCGTCTCTTTACACCTTTAAATTTTAAAAAAGCAGGAAGTATCCTTTTTCTCTCTAACCCCAAGTGTTCAAGCAGGGCAATAACTCCCAAGGCATTTAATAAATTGTAGAAACCTGGTAAGGGTAAAATAAGTTCAAATTTTTCCCCAAAGGGATCACGGATAATACCTCTACTTAAAAAGGTTTTAGTTTCAAAGGAAAGCTCATAATTTAGAAGCTGGTAATCAGACCCTTCAGTTTGTCCGTAACTAAGTATTTTACAAGAGGGTGAAATTTCTTGAATTAGGTTTCTTAGTTCTAATTCATCATAACAATAAAGGAGAATTCCTTGAGAAGGAATTAGCTGGATTAAGTTTTTGAAAGCCTCTTTTAAGTTATAAAAGCTTTTGTACACATCTATATGGTCGTATTCTAAACTTGTTAGTATTAAGGCATAGGGTTTGTAGTGTAAAAACTTAGGATTAGAATTAAAAAAAGCAGAAGGGTACTCATCTCCTTCCAGAACAAACCAAGGTCTTTTTCCTAAATGAAAATTTCTATTATAATTTTTTATAAGGCCACCTACTAAAAAGGAAGGATCCTCTCCTAAGGCATCTAAAAGATAACTCAAAAGAGAGGCAGTAGTAGTTTTACCATGAGTTCCCGCCACAACTAAGGACTTTTTCTCAGAAAGGAGATATCTTTCAATAAATTCAGGAAAAGATAGAATTGGTATTTTCATTTCCACTGCTTTGATAACTTCAGGATGGTCTCTTTTTATAGCATTACCAACTACAATAAGATCAGGTTTATGAAGAAGAAGATTTTCTTCAGAGGCTTTTAAAACTTCAATATGAAGTTCTTTTAATAATTGAGATGCTGGGGGGTATAGTTCTTTGTCTTCTGAGCCATATACCTCAAGGCCTAATTCTTTAGCAATACCTGCAACTCCTGACATTCCGATTCCACCAATCCCAATAAAATATACCTTCATTTGAGTCTCTCCAGAGCTTCCCAAAGGAATTTTACCACTTGATTGTGTAAAAAACTACCTTTTTCTGTTAAATGTATTTTCCCTTCACAAATTTCTATAAAACCTTCTTCTAACATAATTTCTAAAGCCTTTTCATTAATTCGCACATTAAGTTTTTCTAATTCTGTAAAATTGAATCCCTCTGTAAGTCTTAATCCCATAAACAATTTTTCTTTAGCTAACTCTAAGTTATCTAAATTTTCAAGTATTTTAAAGCAAAATTGTTTTACTTTAAGCAGTTTATGATAATAAAGATCTAAATTTTCTTCATTCTGAAAACGCAGATAACCAATTCTTGAAACTGCTCCAGCTCCTACACCCAAATAAGGTTCTACTTTCCAATAAATAAGATTATGCTTGCATTCAAGGCCTTTTTTCGCATAATTAGAAATTTCATATTGAATATATTGATTTTCCTTTAAAAAATTTCTAATAAACTTAGCTAATTTTATAAGTCTTTTTTCCTTTAAAAAGGGGGCTTTTCCTTGATACTTTTTGTGCAAAGGGGTTCCCGGATAAAGAGTTAGTTCATAGAAGGATAGATGTGGAGGTTGGTAATTTAAAAGCATCTCTAAATCCTTTTCTAAAGTTTTTATTCCCTGGGCTTGCCAGCCATAAATTAGATCAAGGGAAAAATTATTAAAATTGGCTTTTACTATATATTCTAAAGACAATAAAATATCCTTTCTTGTATGGGCCCTTTGTAAAAATCTTAGCCCCTTTTCTTGAAAGGTTTGCACTCCTAAGCTTATCCGATTAAATCCTACTTCTCTATAAGCTATAGTTTTCTCTAAGGTAAGGGTTTCTGGATTTGCTTCTATAGTGAGTTCTTCGGGATTAAAGTAGAAATATTTTGAGATTCCATAAAAAAGCTTTTCATAAAAATGTGGAGAAAGTAGGGTAGGGGTCCCACCTCCTGCATAAAAGGTTTTAATAAAGATATGAGATATGTTAAATTTTTCTTCTAAAAAACCTTTTAATAATTTTATTTCCTTAAGTAAGGCCTTTAAATACAAGTTTTCCTCAGGCAGACGAGTTAAAGAGAAAAAATCACAATAGGGACATTTAGATTTACAAAAGGGAATATGCACATAAAGACCTAATTCCACATCTTTTAAAATAAACATTTTTTAGTAAAATAACAAGGATGTACCTTTTTATAAGATACATATTCAGGGACCTCTTCCATTATACCCTTTTATTTTTTTTTAGTTTTCTTTTTTTGTTTACTTTAATAAAAGGAACTTTTGGATTAAAGGAATTTATTGATTTTGGCATAAGTATCCCTGATTTTTTTAAAATCTATTATTTAAATGCCCTTCAAATTCTTTCTTTCCTTATACCTCTTTCTGCATTTTTAGCTCTGTTATTTGCTTTTCAAAGATTAAAAGAAGAAAAAGAACTGTTAGCTCTCTATTCCTTAGGATATAGCCTCAGAGATTTTATAATACCCCTTTCTCTATTTATAATCTTAATAACTTTAGTTACTTTTTTAGCCCATTTTTATCTCTTACCTAAAGCTAAAAGGGCACAAAAAATAACTCTAATAGAGGTTTATAAAAAGTCATTGACACAGGCAATCCCTGTAAAAAAAACTACCCCCATTACGAGTAATTTGTATATCTATGTAGGAGATTCTCAATTATTAGACTCTCAAAATCATGTTAAAAAAGTTATAATTTTAGAAAAGAAAACCCCTTATACCCAAGGAATTTATTTTAGTGAAGAAGGGAAGATAAATAAACATAAAGGGGAAATATTTTTAAAGCATGGATGGATCTTTTTTTTAGAGAATCAAAAAAATTTAGAAGTAATGAAGTTTAAAGATTATTTAATGAAAATATCTTTAGAGGAAAAGAACAAAGAAGCCTTTTATATTAAGCGGGGAGAAATGAGTTTTAATGAGTTAAAGGCTGAACTAAAAAAACTTGCCCCAGGCACATTAAAATATAATCGTTATCTCTCTGAATACTATCAGAGGATTTTTTATGCTATAACTACTGTTCCTCTTTTAATCCAAGGATTTTTTTTGAGCCTCTATTTCAAAAGTCACAGTAGATTACTTCTTTTTCTCGTAGGAATTGCCTTCTACTTCTTTATTTATGTAGTTTATAATTTTCTTCTCTCTTTAACGGAGACAGGTAAACTTACTCCCCTTTTAGCTCATTTCATTTTCTTTTTCTTTTTTGCTATAATTTTAGGGATAAATTTTAGATTTCTCTTAAGAAAAAGGGGTATTTCCTTTTAATGTGGCTTTTTCGACGATTATTATTCCAGGAATTCATTAAAAATTTTTTTATACTTTTAGTAGTTTTTTCAGCTTTCTTTTTGGTAGGGGAATTTTTTGAAAAATTGCCAAGCTTCATGGGAAGTAAAAAGCCCTTTATTTTTTTCCTAAAGTATTTATTTTGGAAAATGCAGGTTAATTTTTATCAAATTTTTCCATATCTCTTGGGATTAACCTCCCTTTTAACCCTATTTTTTCTCTCAAGAACTTATGAACTATTAGCTCTGCTAAGCTTAGGATTTTTTAAGAAGGAAATTACTAAAACTTTTGCCTTTTATCTTATAATTTTATCCTTCACAGGTGGCATAATGTTAAATTTAATTCTTCCTAAGGCATTTTATAATGCTCAGTATACCTGGGATATAGAAATAGAGAGTAAAATGGCTCAACACCTTATTTTTAAAAGCTCTCTTTTTTTTGAAGGAGAAAAGTTTATTCTTGTAGCAACTCCTCTTGAACCTAAGGCAGAATACTTAGCAGATTTAATTTTGTTATATATAGAAAATAATGAACCGCAAAAGGTAATATGGGCAAAAAGAGCACTTTATTTAGGAAAGGAAGTTTGGAGACTTGAAGAAGCAATTTTTCAAGAAAAGGAGAGAGATTTTCAACCTAAATTTTATAACCAATGGGAAGGCTCACTTTCTATTAAACCCAAAACTTTTGTTATTGTAGAAAAATCTGTAAAATTTGCCTCATTCAAGGAATTATATCAAAGATACCTCTTTTTGAAAAAGATTCAAAAACCTTATACAGAGGTTTTGGCAGAAGGCTTAAATCGTCTCATATATCTCTTTATAGGAATATTCTTAGGTCTAATTCCTCTTTCCTTTTATTTAAAGAAATATTCTCCTACTAAATATTCTATAGCCTTTTTACAATCTCTATTAATCTTTTTTGCCCTTAGCACCCTTTTTGTTGCTTTTCAAACTCTTATGCAAAGATTTCTTTTGCTTGCTTTTTTGATAACCTTTTTAATTACAAGTGGGTTGATTTTTTTCTTGTATCGGCGAATTTAATACTCATTTACAAACACTTGAAAATATAGCAAATCTTTTTATATTGTTATGGTAAATTAAATTACCATTAGGGGTGTAAAATGGGTGGTGATTGGATTTTTAATCTTCGGATAGAGCCTTTAAAGGAGGAGTATTTTAATTTAGCTTGGGAAAGGCTTAATAGCCTTACCAAACCTAAAGGAAGTTTAGGAAGGCTTGAAGAGCTTGCTGCCCAGCTTGTGGCTATATATGAAAATCCTTTTCCTGAAATAAAAAGAAAACTCTCTTTTGTTTTTGCCTGTGATCATGGAGTGGCTGAAGAAGGGGTTTCAGCTTTTCCTAAGGAGGTTACTGCTCAAATGGTTTACAATTTTCTTAGAGGAGGTGCTGGAATAAATGTTCTTGCCCGCCATGCTGGAGCTGAAGTTAGAGTAGTTGATGTGGGGGTTGAAAAGGATTTAGGAAATTTACCTGAATTAATTAACTGCAAAGTTTGTTTTGGTACCAAAAATTTTGTAAAAGAGCAGGCTTTAGAAAGAGAAGAGGCTATAAAAAGTATAGAAGTGGGTTATGAATTGGCTAAAAAGGCACTATTAGAAGGATTTAATCTTTTTGGTATTGGTGATATGGGAATTGCAAATACTACTCCTTCTTCTGCTATTACTGCTGCTATTACGGGTAGACCAGTAGAAGAGGTCACTGGACGAGGGACAGGTATAAATGATGATTTCTACAGAAAAAAAATAGAGGTCATTAGAAGAGCTTTGGAGAGACATCGACCCAAGCCTTCCGATCCTATAGATGTGCTTTCAAAGGTAGGTGGTGCTGAAATTGGAGCTTGTGCAGGAGTAATTCTTGCATGTGCAGAAAGTAAAGTGCCTGTTGTCATTGATGGATTTATAACTGGAGCAGGAGCTCTTATTGCATACAAAATAAATCCTTTAACCAAAGAATACATGATAGCTTCGCATCTTTCTCAAGAAAGAGGTCACAAGGCTCAATTAGAATATATGGGACTTTCCCCAATTCTTGATCTAAACTTAAGATTAGGAGAAGGAACAGGTGCAGCTCTTGCTTTCTTAATCATAGAAGCAGCTCTCAAAATCTATAAAGAAATGGCAACCTTTGAATCCGCAAATGTCTCCCGGGAACTGATTTAAAGAATGCTTAAATATCCTCTTATGGCCTTCTCTTTTTTATGGCGTCTACCTGTTAAAAGTTTTTTCACCTCAGAAGAGGACTTTAAAGGGGCTCTTTCCTTTTTTCCTTTAGTAGGAGCAATGGAGGGCCTTTTCCTCTCTTTGTTTGCTTCCCTTTTAAGTAAAGTTCTTCTTTCTGAATTTTTAGCTTTGCTCTTAATTGTTTTTATATTTTATATAAGAGGGATTTTTCATTTAGATGGCCTTTCTGATACCTTTGATGCCCTTGCCTATAAAGGAACAGGAGATATGGAAAAAGATAGAGTAAAAAGACTTCAAATTATGAAAGATAGTACTGTTGGCGTTGCAGGTGTGGTGACAATAACTTTAAGCCTTTTTGCCAAATTTTTTTTTATAAAAGAGCTTCTTATTTTTGATCCCCATTTACTCTTTTTGCCCTTTCTTTTCTCAAGAGGCTTTCTATTATGGATTATATTTTTTTCTAAATCTGCAAAAAATGAAGGCTTAGGCTATCTTATGAAAAAATATTTAACCTTATCTGGCCTTTTAGGGGGGACAGTAATTAGTTTTATGCTTATTTTGATATTTGAGGTAATAACAGGAGCCGGCAATATTTTAAGGTTTATTTTTTTAATTCTTTTTAACTTTATATTTTTATTCCTTTTTA
>JBKBMM010000052.1:0-7304 GCA_046295835.1 Caldimicrobium sp. | reverse complement strand
TCAATTACTACATCTCTTCCAAAAGAAACTTCCTCTAAAGTTCTTTCTACCAATCTCTGATAGGTCTTCTCAGTCATCTCCTTAGAATATATGCCCTTTTCAAAATCTTCATAATGGTGTTTATAGGGAGAAAGATTTAAAAGCTTTTTTCTTTCAATATCAGAGGAAATATAAACAGCTGGATAAATTTCTAAAAATTTTTGAGATAAATAAGTTTTCCCAGTCCCAGATAATCCCATAAATACAGCCACCTTTGGTTTTCCACCAGCATAATGAAAGGCAAGATCAAAATACTGCCTTGCAGATTCTAAGGCTCTTTCTCTGTTCTCCCAAGGAACCCTTTCATCGGCATAAGTAAAGCACCCAATCTTTCCCCTTACATAGGCTCGATAACATTTATAAAAATTGAGAAGCCTTTGCAAATCTTCATCTTTACTCCTTCTTGCAAATTCCTCTGTAAAATAATTTGATAATTCTCTTAATCGATGAAAATCAAGGTCCATGGCTAAAAAAGCTATATCTGAAGCTACATCCCCACAGCGAAATCTCTCATTAAACTCAATACAATCAAAGATATAAACTTCTTTTAAATCATCAAAACAAATATTGGCAGAATACAAATCTCCATGGCCATCTCTAATATAACCTTCTTTAAGGCGCCTTTCAAAAAGCTCCCTTTGTTCCACTAAATATGCGCGAGAGTATTTTACAATGTGATGGTATTTTCTTTCCGTAAGAGCTCGTCCAACAAAAGATAAGGTTTGTTGAAAATTTTCCTCTACATTAAAACTAATGGTCTCAAGGCTACCGTAAATATTTACCCTTTCCCCTGTTTCTGCCTCTTTGTAAAAGGGAACCAATTTTTTAATAATTAAATCAATATGGTCAGCAGTAATTTTCCCCTCTTTTAATAGCTTCGTCATCATACCCTCTTCAGGTAGACGCCTCATCTTCACAGCATACTCAACCACCTCTCCCTTTCCCTCAAGCTGATATCTACCCTCCTTCAAAACTATAGGCACAACACCTAAATACAAGTCTCTACAAAGCCTTTGATTTAAAACCACCTCTCTTTCACAGAAAAATTTCCTTTTTTCAAGAGAAGTAAAATCAAGAAAACCAAAGTTAACGGGTTTTTTGATCTTATAGACAAGCTTATCTGTAATAATTATGTAGGAAATGTGAGTTTGAAGAATTTCAAAGTGTTCCGTTTCAAAGGGAAGGCTCTCTTTGCTCAAAACTTTTTCCCAAGATATTTCAGCCATTTTAAAATGTTTCCCCTATAAATCTATTTTGTTTAGTTTAACCTTTCTTTTCAAAAATAGTTGGGCAAGCTTTTCAAAATTTGGTGTCAAATCAGACACCCAAATTTCAAGTTTATCCTTTTCCTCAATATCTTTATGCAAATCAGAATTATTTTGTATATGGGAAGCTACTTCTAAAGCTACCTCTTCTGAAGGGTCTACTAAAGCTATCCTTTTCCCTGCCTTTTCTCCAATCAATTTTTTTATCAAAGGATAGTGAGTACATCCCAAAATAAGAGTATCAATTCCTCTCATTTTAAGAGGTATCAAGTATTTTTTAACAATTCTTCTTGTCTCAGGTTTATTTAACCATCCCTCTTCAATAAGAGGTACAAGTAAAGGCGCAGGATTAGCATAAACTTTAATCTCTGGATCTATCTCTTGAAAAAGCCTTTGATAGATACCACTTGCAACAGTGGTTCTAGTGCCAATAAGACCTACTACCTTTTTTCTGGTTATTTTCAATGCTTTTTTAAATGAAGGAGTTACTACTTCAAAAAAAGGTACATCCTGAAAAACACTTTTCAGCATAGGCATAGCAGTACTTGAAACCGTATGACAGGCAACTACAATAATTTTAGCCCCCTTTTCTAAAAGAAATTTAGTATTTTCAACAGCATATTTTGTAACTGTCTCTGGGCTTTTAGTTCCATAAGGTGTGCGAGCAGTATCTCCAAAATATATTATTTTATGACAAGGGATCTTCTCCAAAAGTTCTTTTACCACTGTAAGCCCACCAAGCCCTGAATCAAAAACTCCAATCATCCCCTTAGCCTAAAATAATGCTCAAAACTTGCAGAAATACTCGTTAATAAAGCTATAACCAAGCACCACTTTAAAAATTCTCTCTTTGAAAAGTATTTTTTGGTGAAACGATATTTTAGGCCATTTATAATAATGGTGAGACCTAAAGCATAAAACCCAGAACCTAAAAAAATTTTTGCACTCTCAAGAAGAGTCTTCTCTAAATTTGTAGGATATATACGCAAACTAAAAAGAAACCAAAAAAGCGCTATAAGCATATAATGAAAATTTTTCCTTATCACACCTCACCCTAAGCTTAAAGCAAATTCAATTAAGTCCTCATATAAAGCCAATTTTTTATCTCAATGAAATCTAAAAATCTTCTTAAGCACTCCTTTTGCTAAGCTTTCCATTAAATCTCTGTATTTATTTTCTTTTGATATCTCAATAAGACTTTCTCTTTCAGATAGCTCTTCCATAAAGGGGATTTCACAGATCAAAGGGATTTTTATCTCATCTAAAAAATTTTGAAAGGCCTCTTCTTTTTTAAAAAGGCCACTCATATTTTTAACTATTCCCAAAAGGGGAATATTTTTCTCTTTTAGAATAGATATAGTTCGACGAGTATCCCATAGGGAGAGTTTATGTGGGGTAGTAACTAAGAGAAAACCATCTGGAGAAAATAGGTCTAGCATGGTAAGGAAAATATCTCCTGTACCTGGTGGTAAATCAAGGATTAAAAAATCTAAAGGTCCCCAAAAAACCCTTTGCGTTAATTCCTGAAGAAGTTTCCCTGCCATAAGACCACGCATAAAAATTGGCTCTTTCTCTGAAATAAGAAGTGATAAACTCATAACTTTTATACCTTGAATATCTACTGGTTTATAACCTTCTAAAGATAGAAGAGGTGTTTTTTGTGATGAATCTAAAATTAAAAGGACATTAGGACCATAAAAATCAAGGTCATAGATCCCCACAGAAAAACCTTCTTCTTTTAAAGCAAGGGCAAGAAGAACTGATAAGGTTGTTTTCCCTACACCCCCCTTTCCACTGCCCACTGCTATTATAAAACGTGTCTCCTTTAAAGGAGAATGTTTCCTAAAATCTTTAAAAGGTGTCTCAAAATTTAAAGAACATTCCATAACCATTCTTTTTAGATAGATTTTAGTCCCAGTACATCTAACATATTATAAACACCTGGGGGTTTTCCCACAACCCAAAGGGCAGCTCTAATAGCTCCTCGTGCAAAGGTTTCTCTTGAGCTTGCCTTGTGTACAAGTTCAAGCCTCTCCCCAATCCCAGCAAAAAGTACCGTATGTTCTCCTACTATATCACCACCTCTAATAGTTTGAATGCCAATCTCTTTAGAGGGCCTCTCACCTATAATACCTTCTCTACAATATCTAAAACTATCTTCACCCCATCCTAAAACCTTGGCTATAGCTTGTGCAAGTTTTAATGCTGTACCACTTGGGGCATCCTTCTTCATCCTGTGATGTGCCTCTATAATCTCTATATCAAAACCCTCTCCTAACACTCTTGCAGTAATTTCCACTAATTTTGTTAGCAAATTAACTCCCATACTCATATTATAATCCTGTACCAAAGGAAAATGTTTTTTAGCTATCTCATGGATTTCAGCAAGCTCTTCCTTTGAAAAACCAGTAGTTCCAAGCACCATAGCTTTTCCGTATTTGGCATTAATTTTTGCATGGTGTAAACTTGCCTTATGAAAGGTAAAATCAATAATTACATCTCCCCTTTCTATAACCTTTTCTAAGGCATCCTCAATAATTATCCCCGTTTTTGGAAGACCTACTGCCTCACCCAAGTCTTTTCCCACAAAGGGACTCTCAGGTGCCTCAAAAGCTGCTACCACATCTATCTCAGGATTTTGAAAAATAAGTTGAGTTATAGTTCTTCCCATTCTCCCAGCTGCCCCTGCTACAATAGCTTTTATGGCCATATTCTCCCCTCCTTTCTCTCAAGTTGATAAAACTCATCTAAATTTTTTAAAAAAACCTCCCATAATTTAGGCTCTATCTCCTTCTTTTCAACAAATTGATAAAAATCTCTAAATAATTCCCTTTCATCTACCTTTATGCTCTCAGTAGTAAAATCTATTTCCTCTAAATTCTTACATAAAGAGGAAAAAGCTGTAACATATTCTAAAGACAGTAAATTGGGAAATTTGGTTTTAATTCTTTCATAAACATTAAAAATAGGTTTTTCATCATAAAGAAGAATTTTTGTATAGCTCTCACTTTTAGGATATTCCATAATTTCCTCAAAGCTTCCTTTTAAGTAAAGGAGTTCATAAGGCGGAGTCAACTCAAGAAATTCACTTTTTACCAAGGAATTTTCTTTCCATTCAAAAAAAAGGACTCCTCTTTTTTCAGTTGAAGCTTCAAAGGAATAAGGAAGAGGGGCTCCAGGATAAAAAAATTTTTCCTTTGCCTTCTGAGGACGATGGAGATGCCCTAAAAAAATTAAATCAAAGTGGTATAATAAAGTTACTGGTAAAATATATTCTTCGGAAAATCCCTTAATGGTGACCTCCTCGCCACAAAAATGAAATTGCTCTAATGCAAAATGAGAAATAAAAAGAGAAGGACTTTTTATTTGTCTTCTCTCCAAGAGATTTTTCACAACTGTCACATAACTTATTCTCTCTGGTACTGCAAATAGAGGATCCTCTTTAGCTTTTTCAAATAACTCGTATAAAGGCAAATAAGGTAGAAAATAAAGATTTAAAGTATTCCCCCTTTGGTCTTTTACAAGAAAGGGTGAAAAAAAATATTCTAAATGATCTATTAGATAAATCTTTGCCTTTTCTAAAAAATAGCGGTGTAAAGCTGTTCTTTTAGAATCATGATTCCCAAGGATAAAAAAAGAAGGAATGTCATAGGAGGAAAGCTCTTTTAATAAATCTGCATAAAAATAAAGAGTATCTTGATCTGGAATAGGTCTATCTAAAATATCCCCAGCAACAATTAAAAGGTCAGGTTTAAGATCCTTTAATAAGGGAAAAAATTCTTTTTGAAAAAATTCTGCCTGTTTATTTAAAAGTTTTTCTTTATAAAGATATTTACCTAAATGCCAATCTGAGGTTAAAAGAATCTTCATTTCTTTTTAAGGGCTATTATAAAAAGCTCTTTGCTTCCTTTGCGAGTTGCTTTTGGTCTAAAAATTTTAACATTTTCAAAAAATTTTTCAAATTCCTTACAAACTTTTTTTAGCTCAGAGCCATCAAATATTTTTACTACCATATCACCACCCTTTTTAAGCCACCATTTTGCAATCTCTAAAGCCCTTAACACAAGTTCCACGGACCTAAGGTGATCAGTAAAATCGATCCCAGTAGTCTTAGGTGCCATATCACTAAGAATTAAATCAAAGTTATCCACATCAAAAGCTTCTAAATCTTCGGGTTTAAGCTCAAAAACATCTTTTTGTATAAAAGTAAAAAGAGAAGATTTGAATTTTACTGGTTCAAGATCTACCCCTATGACCTTTCCTTGAGGACCAATTATTTCACATGCAAATTGAGACCAGGATCCAGGGCTTGCTCCCAAATCAAGAATTTTATACCCAGGTTTTATAATCTTGAACCGTTCTTGAATCTCCTTTAGTTTAAAAACAGAACGGGCAGGATAGCCCTTTTCTTTGGCTAATTTCGCCCATTTATCAAACCAAGGATTCTTCCTTGAGGCTTTCATCATCTTTATTTTACCACCCCTTCATATATCCTCAAACTTAATTTAATTTTACCTTCTCATCTATCCATAATTGCCTATAATACCAACTTAGAGGCATTGATAGTGCTTGTGCTTTAATAAAACAAAATCATTAAGAAGATTAATACTTGTTTATCTCTAAAAGTTAGAGTAAAATTAAGGATACAATGGAAAACCAACCCATAGTGAAAAATCCAGTACTTATTCAACTTCAAACTGGGCTTTATTTAGGATTAGTTTGTTATAATCCCCTTTATGAGAATCTCAAGTTTGTTTTAGAGAAAAGGGAGTTTTTTGAGATGGAGTGGCCTGCCATTATGATTTCTCAAGAAAAGGGTTTTTTTCCTGTGCTACTTGGGCTTCCTTATATTACTATCCAGAGGAGTCAAATTCTTTGGTATACTACCCATATTCCAGCTGAAATTCTAACGCAATATCAAGCTTATCTTCCCTTTGTAGGTGGAAAAGAAGCAGTCCCTTCTCCTATGAGTTCTAAACCTGCTAAATCTACATCTTCATCTTCTCATAAAATTATTCCTTTTCCTTCTAAAAAAAAGGAAGAAAAGGATGCCTCATAGATTACCCAAGGATCGTCCTTTAATAGCCCCTTCTCTTCTCTCTGCAGATTTTTCATGTTTACATGATGAGGTGAAAGCAGTAGAAAAGGCTGGAGCCCATCTTCTCCATTTAGATGTAATGGATGGGGTCTTTGTACCCAATCTCACCTTTGGTCCATTAGTTATCTCCTCTATAAGACCTCACACTAATCTCCTCTTTGATGTTCACCTCATGATAGTGCAGCCAGAGCGATACCTTAGAGACTTTGCAGAAGCAGGAGCTGATCTAATATGTGTACATGCAGAAGCCACCATCCATCTCCACAGAAGTATCTCACAAATTAAAGAACTTGGAAAATTAGCAGGCGTGTCCCTTAACCCCCATACCCCCCTTGAGGTACTTGATTATATTTTGGAAGAACTTGACTTTGTCTTAATTATGAGTGTTAATCCAGGCTTTGGAGGACAAAAATTTATCCCTTCAGTTTTAAGAAAAATTGAAAAACTAAAGAATATAATCCTTCAAAGAAGTTTAGCTACTCTTATAGAAGTTGATGGAGGAATTAATGCAGAAACAGCTCCCTTAGTGCTTAATGCTGGAGCTGATATCTTAGTTGCAGGCTCAGCTATCTTTGGAAAAAAAGATTATGCAGAAGCTATTTCAGCTTTAAAATCTCCCACATAAGTTTCACACTTTTTAATCCATCTCTATAAAAACTAAATAACAGCACTCCTATTAGACTATAGAAAAGATTTCCTCTAAAATAGAGTTCCAAACACAAAAAGCCAAGAAGAAGCAATATAAAAAAAGACTCTTCTTGAGCATGAAGTGGTGAACTTTTAGCAAGGCCCTTGCGAAAGAAATAAAAAGATAAGGCAAAAGGTATTATCCAAAAAAGGCTTCCAGAATAGGGAAATACAAGCAGGAGAACCAAATTAAAGGAGAGGGAAAGAAAAGACTT
>JBKBMM010000051.1:0-7442 GCA_046295835.1 Caldimicrobium sp. | reverse complement strand
AAGCGAAGACAAAATTGCACCTATTAAACCACCATAATTTCTAATTTCTTCTGTACCAATTATACCAATACCAGGATCAGTAGGAACATAAGAATATATAGAAAGACTTAAAAAGAGAAAAACTAAAAATAAACTTAAATAATAAACTGCCTTTTTAAAAGGAGCTTTCATTTTCTTATTAATTCTAAGGCAAATTTGTAAAAAAGGAATATTTAACCCCCTTTTGGTATCCCTTTACAAAATTTTTAAAGAAGAGCTAAATCTTGAAAAAGGAAAAAGATGGATTATTTTAAAAATACAGTTCTTTGAAAAGATGGGGGCGAAGAGGGCTCGACAGGGGTAGGTAGGATTAAACCGCAGGCCGTGGTCGCACTCGCCACGTAAAAAAGGGTGCAAAAACACAACTGCCAACGATTACGCTTACGCTTTGGCTGCTTAAAAAATAGCAGCCACGTGCCTTAGGTGTTAAGCCTTCCGACCCTAAGGTGCGTGACCAAGGAAGGCTCTGGGGAAAATAGTTGGTGGAGCTATTTTCCCCGAGAAAAGATCCACCTAGTTGTGAGGGTAGTTGTCTGTGGCTACCTCACAACGAAAATTGTTCACAGACTAAGCCTGTAGGGGTTTAATCTGAACTACTTCTGGACGCGGGTTCAATTCCCGCCGCCTCCATAATTACTAAAATAAGTTTCTCTAATATCCCTTCAAGTTTTTCCCAATCTCCTTACCCTTAGCCAACCTAAGCTTCTTTCCTTATATAGCTTTGGTACTACCAATATTCACATCCAAGTACCAGAGTGTTTGGGTTTGAGTAAAAATACCTTGCAAAAAAAATAAAATTTGTTATATTTGCACAGAAAAAAGGAGGAGAGTTAAAGATGTCAAAAATTTGTGAAATTTGCGGAAAGAAACCTTTTTGTGGCAATCAAGTTAGCCATTCTGGAAAAAGGGCAAGTAGATGGTGGTATCCTAATATTCAAAAGATAAGAGTAAGGCTTCCTAATGGTCAAGTAAAAAGAATGAAAGTTTGCACCAGATGTATTAAAGCTGGAAAGATTCAAAAAGCTGTAAGTTAAACTAACTTTCTTTCTACTTTTAGTACACCTTCAACTTTAGAAATATTTACTATAATTTTATCCAAGTGATTTTTATCAAAAACCTCTACATAAATTTCAAAATAGGCTTTTTTATCTGGGGTAGTTCTTACTTCTGCTTTAAGAATATTTCCCTCGGCACTTGCAATAGCTGAAGAAACTGAGGCAAGAAGTCCTTTTCTATCAATAGAAATTATGTGCAGATGAGCAGGATAGGTTTTACCATCAGGTTTTTCCCATTTTACTTCAAGTATTCTCTCAGGATCAAGATCTTTAAGATTGGGACAATCAGACCTGTGCACCGAAATACCCTTTCCGCGGGTAATATACCCAATTACTTCATCTCCGGGAATGGGTCTACAACACTGAGCTAAATGAAAGAGGAGATCAGTGCTCCCATCAACTGCTAAACTAATCCCTGGCCTTTCAAGTTTACCTTCAGAAGGCTTTCGATAGCTTATAACCTCCTGAGGTGTCTCTTCCATAATTTGCGGGAACCCTTTATTTATTTCACTATAAAGCTTTATAATCTGCTTTGGTGAAAGCTTACCTGTACCTACCAAAGTTAAGAACTCATCTTCATTTTTAAGGGATAATTTTCTTAAAAGTTCACTATAATGGGGTTCCCTCTGAAACTCATTAAGTGTAAAGGCATATTTTTTTAATTCTCTTTGGAGAAGCTCTTTTCCAAGGGCAATTTGTCTTTCCCTTTCTTCTTGTTTAAACCACTGTTTAATTCTTGAACGGGCTCTACTGGTCTTTATAAATTTTAACCAATCTCTACTTGGCTTTTGATGAGGAGAGGTTTCAATCCTAACGATATCTCCTGTCTGGAGTTTATAATCCAAGGGCACCAACTTCTCATTAACAAAGGCTCTCACACACCGATGGCCCACTTCAGTATGAATGGCATAGGCAAAATCAATAGGGGTTGCATCAACTGGTAACACAATAACATCTCCCTTGGGTGTGAAAACATAGATCTCCTCTGGAAATAAATCCAATTTAAGGGATTCTAAAAATTCCCTGGGGTTTTTGAGTTCCTTCTGTAATTCAATAAGTTTGGCAATCCATTCAAATTGTTTGTATTTTGAAGAATCAATACTTGTCCCCTCTTTATACAGAAAATGTGCTGCAATTCCTTCATTAGCTATTTTATCCATATATTCTGTTCTAATTTGAATCTCAATTTTTTTTCCTTCTGGACCTATTACTGTGGTATGCAAACTTTGATACATATTAGGTTTAGGCAAACTTATATAGTCTTTAAATCTTCCAGGGATTGGCTTCCACTTAGAGTGGACAATTCCTAAAGTTTTGTAGCAATCCTCCACAGTCTTTACAATTACTCTAAAACCTATCAAATCATATATTTGATCTAAGTCATTTATCGTTAAATTATATTTTTGAAGTTTCCTATAAACACTATAGAGATGCTTTACCCTACCAAGGACTCTGCCTTCAATTTGATGTTCCTTTAAAAGCTCAGATAAAATACTTTTTATCCTTTCTACAAAGTCTGTTGCTGCTTCAACCCTTTTTGTAACCTCTTCTTTAAGTTTGGCGTACTCCTCAGGAGATAAATATTTGAAGGAAAGATCCTCTAATTCACTTTTAACCCAGTCTATGCCAAGTCTTCCTGCAAGGGGGGCATAAATTTCTAAGGTTTCCTGGGCAATAAGCTTTCTTTTGTGTTCAGGCATGGAATCTAAAGTTCTCATATTGTGTAAACGATCAGCCAGCTTAACCAGAATTACCCTTAAATCTTTAGCCATGGCAAGAAGGATCTTTCTTAAATTTTCAGCCTGTTTAGTAATTTTGTCTGGAAAACCAGTAGATAAAAATTTAAGTTTCGTTACACCCTCTACTATAAAGGCTACTTCTTCTCCAAACTCTTTTTTAATGGTCTCTATAGGGATTTGACAATCTTCAACTACATCATGAAGAAAACCTGCTGCAATAGAAGGTATATCCAATTTCATTTGAGCTAAAATATAGGCTACTTCTAATGGATGAACTAAATAGGGTTCACCTGACTTTCTGAGCTGCCCATCATGATATTTGGCAGCCCACTCATAGGCTTTTTCTACAAGCCTCAAGTTAGCTCCAGGAAGATAACTTTGAATTTCATCTAAAATTTTGCTTATACTTACCATATATTTATATATTAAAACTTATTTCTCAGATTATCAATACTTTTCAAAGGTAGCTTCCAAGGTTATTGACTTTTGGATTTTGCGCTATAGCAAAAATTCTTTAAAAGAATTCCCTTTTGAAGAATCAATTGACTTAATCATTAAATCTGGTATACTGTCTTTAATGAAGAATGAACTTTATTAATGAGGAGGAAGCTTTAATGTCAAAAAAGGGAGACAAATGGATTAAGCATACCTGGGAATTTGAAACAACAGAAGACCCATATGCTATTACAGAAGCTCCATCAGGAGAAGCAGTTTGTCCTAAATGCAAATCAGTCTTTAAAGATAAAAGGTGGTTTATAGATGAGGAATTAGCTGAAGAACTTTTAGAAGATGAAAAGGTGCCCAAACTTTTATGCCCTGGATGCAGAAAGGCTTTAGAGAAATATGCTATGGGGTATTTATATATTTCAGGAAACTTCTATCTTACACATGCTGAAGATATCATGAGGCTAATCAATAATGAAGTAGAAAAGGCAAGGGGGTTAAATCCTCTGCATCAAATTATAAGTACTTATGAAGACAATGATACTTTTGTCATTGAAACAACCACAGATCATTTAGCCCAACGCCTTGGAAGGGCCTTATATAAAGCATATAAGGGCGACCTTGAATTTAAATGGGCAAAGGGTGAAAAGTTAGTAAGAGTATATTGGAGGAGAAATCAATAAAATGAATAAACCCATAGCTTTAGCTATAGATTTTAAAAAATTTACACCTTCCATAGTAGCCTCTGGAGAATTCCTATTAGAATATATCTATAGAGACTCAAAAGCCATTCTTTTTCATGTCATTGAGCAATTTTTTACACCCCCTGCATACCTCTTACCCTATCTAAATCTTGAAAAAGAAAGATTAGAAAAAGAGTTGGAAATTTTGGCTCAACCTTTGTATAAAAAACATTTAAAGGTTGAAAAAGCAGTTCTATTAGGAGAATTTTGGAGTTCCTTTAAACACTTTGTAGAAGTAATAGATCCTGAGTTAATCCTTATTGGATATGAACCTCATCTTCTTAAAATTCCTACTGCAGAAAAAATCTTAGAACGCTTAGAGGTTAGCTTCTTAGTAGTAAAGGAAAAACCTCTTTATAGTCTTAAAAAAATTTTATGCCCCTTTGATTTTTCAGAAAAAGCCCTTTCAGCCCTTAAAAAGGCCTTTTACTATGCAAAGGAGACTTCTTCTGAAGTGATTGTTTTTTACATCATAAATCCCTTGGAATTAGCTGATAAAACCTGCAATATAAAATATGTATCTGAGAGAGAAAGGGAAGTTAAAAAACAGTGGGAGGAATTGTTAAGTTCTTTTAAACCTCCAGAGGTTAACTTAAGATTTGAAATTACCTGTGGAAACAGATTGGATGAGATTTTGAAAAAGGCTTCTGAAGAAGAAGTTGACTTGGTAATTATGGGAAGAAGAGGAAAGGTGCTTCAAATTGGTATGGGCTCTGTAAGTAAAGCTGTGATAAAAAACTTGTCTATTCCAGTCTTTTTAGTGAACTAAAGGTTGTTAATATGCTTCTCCTTGAAGCCTTTATAGCTCTACTTATAATTTTATTATGTGCAGAGTTCTTTACCAATGGGGTTGAGATCTTTGGAGAAAAACTCTCGCTTTCTCAAGCTGTGGTAGGGAGCATTTTAGCAGCAGTGGGCACTGCATTGCCTGAGACTATTATACCTTTAGTGGCTATTTTGCTTTATAAAGGAGAAGCAGGGGCTCAAATTGGAGTAGGGGCAATCTTAGGTGCCCCATTTATGTTAGTAACTGCTGGTCTTTTTTTAGTTGGACTTGGGATAACCCTGGGCTTTTTACTTAAAAGAAGAAGTTTTAAGGTTCTCTTAGAGCCAGAAACCTTTAAAAGGGATTTTACCTTTTTTCTTTTAAGTTACTCCATAGCCATTTTTGTTCCCTATTTGTTTCCTCAATATCAATGGTTACATTATTTAGTGGCTCTCCAGCTACTTATTAATTATATTATCTATTTGTATCTTACCTTTAGGGCAGAAAGTTTAGAAGTTGAAGCCTATAAGGAACTCTATTTTGAAAGGCCCTTTCAGTGGTTAAAAATAAAATTATCAAAAAGGGAAATTATTGTTTTAGCTTTTCTTCAGAGTATTTTTGCTTTAATTGTCATGGTAAAGGGAGCTCACCTTTTTGTTCATGCCATAGAAGCTTTATCTGAGAGATTAGGACTTCCGCCTCTTCTTTTCGCTCTAATTATTGCACCTGTTGCTACAGAACTTCCTGAAAAATTTAATAGCCTCCTTTGGACACTTAGGGGGAAAGATGTGCTTGCCTTAGGAAATATGACAGGTGCTATGGTCTTTCAATCTACCTTTCCAGTTAGCATTGGATTAATTTTTACTTCCTGGGAAATTAAAGGGTTAGCCTTAATTTCTGCCCTTATTGCCCTTTTCTTAGGTCTTTTTTATTTGCTTTTTTTAAAATTCTTTAAAAAAATTCCTCCCTATCTTTTGTGGATTTCAGGGCTATTTTATATAGGCTATATTATCATTGTAATTTCTTCATTCTACTAAGTGATGGCCAATTTTTACCTTAAATGGTTAATAAAACATCAATTTCACGGCATAAAGCCAGGCCTTTTCCGCATTCAAAAACTCCTTAAAAAACTGGGGAATCCCCATCTAAAATTTTTTAGCATACATGTTGCTGGAACAAATGGAAAGGGCTCAACTTGCGCTATACTCAGCACCATACTCACCCATTTCGGTTTAAAAACAGGACTTTATACTTCCCCCCATCTCATAAAAGTAGAAGAGCGTTTTAAAATTAATGGAGAAAAAATTTCAGAAGATAGATTATGTGAACTTCTTAAAATACTTTATACATATTCTCAAGAACCTATAACTTACTTTGAATTAACTACAGCCCTTGCTTTTTTATATTTTGCAGAAGAAGAGGTAGATATAGCAGTTATTGAAACAGGCATGGGAGGAAGACTTGATGCAACAAATGTAATCAAACCAGAGGTATCTATTATCACTACCATTGGTTTAGATCATACCAAGTATTTAGGCAATACCCTTGAAGATATAGCCTTTGAAAAGGCAGGAATTATAAAAAGAGAAAGACCGGTAGTTTTAGGAAATATTCCGCAGAATGCTTTAAAAGTTATCTTAGATAGGGCTGAATTACTCTCCTCACCTGTTTTTCTCTATAATAGAGATTTTTTTATTTATCCAAATGAAGAAAATTGGAATTATAAAGGAAAATACAGTTTTAGAAATCTTAGTCTTTCCTTAAAAGGAGACTATCAAGGACACAATTTAGCCTTAGCTTTAAAAACTCTTGAAATATTGGAAGAAAGAAATTTTATCCAGTTAAAAGAAGAGCCCTTGAGAAAGGCCTTAAAGAATGTAATTTGGGAAGGGCGTTATAAAAAAATAAAGCTTTCAAACAAAGAAGTCCTTTTAGATTGTGCCCATAATTCACAAGGTATAGAAGTACTTAAGCAATCTCTTGAAAAGGAAAAATTCTATCCTTACCTTCTTATTCTTGGTGCAACAAATGAAGATGGAGAAAAACCTTTTTGGCAGCTCTATGAGATACTCTCTCCTTTTGCTGAAAAAGTCTATATCACAGAATTTGTAGCAGAAAGAAAAGTTGTTACTCTAACGGACTGGAAGCAAATCCTCAAAAATAATATTAAAGAGGTGGAATTTTTTACAGACCCTGCTATAGCCCTTAAAAAAGCTTTAGAGGAAAAAAATATAGAAAGGGTCTTAATTACTGGATCAATTTACTTTATTGGAGAAATTCTTAAAATTCTACAAAATAATTACTATGTTTGATCTCACCTTAGAACAAAAGGAGATTCTAAATTATAAGGGTGATCTTTTGGTACTTGCTGGGCCAGGCACAGGCAAAACCTTTACCATTCTTCATAAGATAAAACATCTTTTAGAAAAAGGAGTACCTCAAGAAAAGATATTTCTTCTTACCTTTTCCCTTAAAATTTGCCAAGAACTTAGAGAAAAATTAAATTCCTTAGGGATTAAGGGAATTAAAGTAGACACCTTCCATGGCCTTGCTTATGATCTATATAGAGAATATTATCAAAGGGAACCTGTCTTAATTAGCGAAGTTGAAAAGGAGCACCTTTTAAAAAAACTATCCCTTAAAAAGAAAGACTTAC
>JBKBMM010000050.1:0-7445 GCA_046295835.1 Caldimicrobium sp. | reverse complement strand
AATCATGAAAATTATAAGAATAACCAGCACAATATCAACAAGTGGGATAACATTTATTTCATCTTGTAAGTTCTTTCCAATTTTCATAAGAAAAACTTAAAAGAAAAAATTTTCCTCCTTAAGAATTTCATCTCTAATAACTTTTAGGGCCTTCTCTAAGAGTTTCTCTTCTGAAAGTGAAATATCTTCAAGGGTTAATGAATAGAGATTCCCTTCAGCTTTTATATATTCTTTTAAGGTTTCAAGATCGTACGCTAATAAATAGATTTTTTCTAAAAGGTCTCCTGTAAGGGGAGTGTTGGCAAATTTTTGTCTTTTGAGCACAATATCACCCCAAAGATCATTAAAATAATGGTAGGGGATAAGGCCCTGTTCTTCTATGTAATCTCTAACCTTTAGAGAGGTGTTTTCATAATGACCTTTGCAATGGGTTTCCCTGACAATTTTATAAAGTTCAATCTTTTCACCCTTTTCCTTTTCACCAAAATAGCGGGCCAAGGGATAGGTTCTACAAGCAGAGGGTCTATCTGGATAGACCCTGCATCCTTCTTCTTTATCTAAAAAGGGGCAACTGTAATCATATGGATTCATATTCACAGATATTACAGGCAATTGAGTAACTTCACCTATATAGAGTTCTCCATATCTTTCTATAAATTCTTCTGTGGAGAGCTTTAAAGCCCTTTTTAGCCTTAAAAGATCATAAGGAGACAAAAGAAGTTTCACATCATAGCAACACTTAGTGAAACAAATAATACCTTTATAACATTTAAAATTAAAGATATCCTCAAGAGTGAGGTCTTTGGGGTCAAATACTATATTGTAGTGGGGTATATGCATTATTCAGCTATTTCTCCTTCAGTGGAGAAACTTGGGCGTCCTTTATCTACTAACTTAAATCTATCTTTTAGTTTTTCAAGCACCTTAGGCAGGGTGGTGTACTCCATTTCCTCTGGGGGAAGTCTATGAGGTTCAAAGATACCTTGTCTACGTAAATAATTTGCCATATGGCTTGCCTCAATTCTTGCTTGGTCAAAGGCAGGATCATCAAAGAGGTCAACAGGCCCTATGAGATATCCATCGCAAATTTGATATCCTGCGGCAATTACTCTGGGAGGCCCATCAAAACGAGTAGGTTTTGCCTGGACAAAGGAAACTGGCATAAGAGGACCTGTATGTGAACCTCTCATCCATCCTTCAACAAACCAGGGTCTGGCAAAGGGCTCAAGTACTTCACCTACAGCAGGAAAACCACTCTGGCACCTCACAATAAGTACAGGATCATCTTTACCTACATATCTTCCCGCAGTAAGTGAAAGCTTTTGGGTAGAAGCTGAAGCAGCAATTTCACCATCTTTTTTTCTATAAACAGCCCTCACACAATATCTGCTTGTTGCTCCTATGAAAACTAATAGGTCATAAAGTTCTTCTGGAGTATTAAGTTTTATACTCATTCCGCTATAAACATCTAAGACTTCAAAGATAAAGCCCTCATGCATGGAAGGGTCAATCACCAATCCTGCAGTATTCATAGGATCGGCAAACATTTCGTAAAGAGGAAGATTCCAAGCACTGGGAGAAGTTTTATCTGCAAAAAAGACAATCACAGGTTCACTTTTTCTCTCTTCAAATTCCATTTCTGCCACCCCAGGACCCATACCCTTTACATTTCCTGAAAAGGCATCAGTAAGTAAATCCTGGCCCGCTCCATACATCTTTAATTTTTTGGCTACCTCTGTCCCCTCTTTAAAGGCATTCCAAGCCACCTCATGAATCTCACTTGCATCAACTCCCTTAGTATGAGTCATCACTAAGGCTATATCATCCCCACAGTTTAAAATAGATACATCTCGAATTACCCCTTTGTCCTTTGCTTCTAAAGCCACTTCCTTTACTTTGCTTAATATCTCAGGATGCACTGAAGAGTGCCCCACATAACCCCCAATATCTGCCTTAATCACTGATAAGGTAATCTTCATATCTACCTCCTTCTAATGGATTTTTTTCCTTTTCCGATTAAATTTAAAGGGTATAATTTTATTATAGCATAAAGGACTTTAAAGTAAACAAAAAATGATGGAAGAAAAAGTAGCTGTTGCACTTAGGTATGAGCCTGAAAAGAAGGCTCCTGAAGTAATTGCCAAGGGGAAGGGATATTTAGCTGAGCTTATTCTTAAAATTGCCAAGGAACATGGAATTCCAATTAAAGAAGATGCTTCCTTAGTAAAAGAGCTTTATAAACTGGAACTAAACAAACCTATTCCCCCAGAATTGTATCATGCAGTAGCGGTGGTTTTAGCTTGGGCTTTCAGAGTTAATGAAAAATTAAAAGAAAAAGTGATTCAAGGCCTAAAAGAAAAGAAATAGCAAATGCATAAAGATAGAAGGTTCTCTTTTGGCTTTTCTTTTGATGTTCATCCCTTAGTTGAAGGGCGAAAATTGAGAGTTGGAGGAGTGGAAATTCCTTTTTCAAAAGGTGCCCTTGGTCATTCAGATGGAGATGCCCTTTTGCATGCCCTAACTGATGCCCTTCTCTCTGCTGCAGGTTTGCCTGATATAGGCTCCCTTTTCCCAGACACTGATCCTCAATTTAAAGATAGCGAAAGCACCTATTTTGTTAAAAAAGCTATGGAATTAATTAAAGAAAAGGGCTTTAGAGTGTATCAAGTAGATTTAATTATTGTTCTTGATGAACCAAAAATTGCTCCCTACTATCAAGCAATAAAAGAAAAGGTAGCCACTTTACTTGAAATATCTCCTCAATTTGTGGGACTTAAAGCCAGAAGAAGTGAAGGGGTTCTCTTTTCTTCTAAAGGCTCTGCTATTATAGCTTATGCTTTAGTAGTTTTAGAGAGTGTGTAAAAAATCCTTTAAAGCTCTATAGACTCTATCTGGGGTTAGCTTAAATAAGCAGGTTTTATGGGTACATTTCTTTTTAAAGCAGGGTTGACAGGCAAGGTTTTCACTTAGCACTAAAAATTTATCACTCCAGGGGCCTGTTCTATTTTCCGCTGTTGGTCCAAAAAGAGCAAGGATAGGTTTGTTTAAAAGACTTGCAAGATGCATAGTTCCTGTATCAACAGAGATAACAGCCTCAGCTCCTCTCATTATGTAAACAAGTTCTCTAAGATGGGTTTTTCCAACCATACTATAAACACCTGAATGTTTTTGTGCCATTAATTCTGTAAAGTGTTGAAGATCCTTATCCTTTCCTCCAATGAAATAAAAGTCGTATCTTTTTCTTAAATTTTGTGAGAGTTGTAAAAATTCATTCCAGTACTCAAAGGGCCAAATTTTACTTTCCCATCTTGCTGAGGGAATTAACAAAAGATAGGGTTTTTGAGGTTGAAAAAAAGGTGGAATTTCTTCTGGCAAGGGTATATCTCTGGGAATTTCCTTTACCTCGGGTTCTATTTCTTTTCCTGTGAGTAAAAAAAGATAGCTCTTCTTTGCTAAAAGAAGGTATCTTTTTACTGCATGCATTTCTGGGTCATAAGGGGAAAATTTGAGGTTATAGAAAAAGGGGCTTCCTTCTCTATGATTAGAAAATCCTATTTTATAGTAGCTCTTTGCAAAAAAGACAAGTAGGGCGCTTTTCAAAAGCCCTTGAAAATCAATTACAGCTGTGTATTTTTTTAATCTTAGCTCAGAAAAAAAATGCCAAAACTTAAAAATATTCTGTAGACAATCTTTTCTAAATAACAGGAGTTTATTTATATAGGGATGATTCATTAAGAGCTCTGAATTTCTTTCTTCAACAGCCCAGTCTATTTCTGCAAAGGGAAGTTCCCTTTTGAGTTGAGCTAAAGCTGGTAAAGTTTGAAGCACATCGCCTAAGGCTGAAAGCTTGATGATAAGTATTTTCAACCCTAAAGCCTATTTAAATCCTTAAGAATAAAATCTACAGCCTCTAAAAGATTTTTGGCTATGAAATCAGGCTTATAATGCTTTTGTGGCAAAAGGTACTCTGCTTCACCTTTTCCATATCCAGTTAGGACAAGAATCCCTTTAAGTCCCGCATTTTTTGCAAGTTCTATATCTATTAATTTGTCACCAATAACATAAGAGTTTTTGGAGTCAAGGGGGTATTTTGCAAAGGCTTTTTCAAGCAATCCAGTTTTAGGTTTTCTGCAAGGGCAATTTTCCTCAGGATGGTGAAGACAAACAAAAAATTCATCAATTTGAGCCCCTTTTCTTTTCAACCGCCTCTGAATCTCTCTATGGACCTCCTCAACCAAATTTTTGGGAAAATATCCTCTTGCTGGTCCACTCTGATTAGTTACCACAAACACTTTAAAACCAGCTTCTTTAAGCAGTTTTATGGCCCTTGGAATTCCAGGAAGTATTTTCAAACGAGAAATGTGGTTTAGATAGCCCACTTCTTCATTTATGGTGCCATCACGATCTAAAAAAACTGCGGGGTACAAAGACATAACCTCCTTAAGGGTTATAAATATGAAATTTGAATTCCCAAGGAGCTAAGTCTTTATTGGATTTTAAAATACTCTTAAAATTATATTTTTTTTCTAAATCCTCTAAGTGAAAAATCTCTTCTCCTATGGTTTCAGTTAAATTGGGATGTACTTCAATTTCAAGTTTTTTATTTTTCAAGTGTTGTCCCATTTTCATAATACGTCTTAGGATTTCGTAATAAATGGTTCGTTTAGACTTAATTTTACCCTCTCCGCCACATAAGGGACAGGTTTCATAAAATATTTCATAGAGGGAATCTCTTTTTCTCTCTCTGGTCATTTGGAGGAGGCCAAAGGGGGTAATGGGTAAAAAACTGTGTTTGGCTTTGTCTTTTTTTAAGGCATTTTTAAGTGTTTCAAGTACAAGCTCTTGATGGGCTGGATTCTCCATATCAATGAAATCTATTACAATTAGTCCACCAATATTTCTAAGCCTTAATTGTGAGGCTATTTCTTGAGCTGCCTCTAAATTGATCTTTAATACTGTTTCTTCCATCTCACCTGTCCCTATATATCTTCCTGTATTAACATCAATGGCAGTAAAGGCCTCACAGGGCTCAATCACTATAAAACCACCAGATTTAAGCCAAACCTTTTTAGAGAGGATTTTTTTTACATCTATTTGGAATCCATGAACATAGAAAAGGTCTTCCTTATCTTCATAAAGTTCAAGTCTTGAGAGAAATTCAGGGAAATATCTTTCTAAAAATTCTCTTATTTTCTCGTAGAAATCTTTATCATCTACCACAATAGAGGAGATTTCTTTAGTAAGTAGGTCCCTAATAGTCCTGTAGGCAATGTTTAATTCTTCGTGCACTAAGGCTGGCGCTTTTAATTTTTTGGCCCTCTCTTTTATATCCTCCCAAAGACAGAGTAAAAATTCCATTTCTCTTTTTAAGGCTTCTTCATCTGCCTCTACAGCTGCTGTTCTGATGATCCATCCTGTATCAGGTGGTCTAAATCCTTCCACAATTTCCTTTAAATTTTTCCTAATTCTTTCCTCTTTTATCTTTCTTGAGATACCGATATGTTGAAAATAGGGGAGATAGATGAGATAATGTCCTGGTAAGGTAAGATTAGTAGAGACCCTTGCCCCCTTTTGTCCCAAGGGTTCTTTTATTACTTGTACCAGGATTTCTTCTCCTTCTTTTAAAAGCTTTTCTAAATTAGAAGAGCTTACCTCTTTGTCCCACTCAATTTCTCCAGGTAGTACCAAGTCTTCTCCAAAGAGAAAGGCAGTTCTCTCAAGACCAAGGTCAAGAAAGGCTGAGTTAATTCCAGGAAGTACCTTTACAACTTTTCCCTTGTATATATTTCCAACTAAGCTTTTTTCTATGGGTCTTTCCACATAAAATTCAACTAAGCTATTACCCTCAATTAAACCTACTCTTATTTCAAAGGGTGTGTAACTAATTAATAGTTTTCCCAAGGCTCTAAATTCTCTTTAAAAATACTTTTATTAGTTTTCTTAGTTTTTTTTCGGCAGCTTGAGCTGACCTTACCACTTCTTCAAAAAGTATGGGCTTAAAATTCTCGGGGTCATTCACATTGGCAATTACAGAGAGACCTAAAACTTTTAATCCAGCATGCACTGCTACAATTACCTCGGGAACTGTAGACATACCCACAGCATCAGCACCAATCATTCTGAGGAAACGGGTTTCTGCTGGCGTTTCTAAACTTGGACCAGGCACAGCTACATAAACTCCCTCTTTGATTTCCTCTCCTAAGTCACTTGCAGTAGCCTTAAGTTTTTCTCTAAGCTCTTTGTCGTAGGCTTGAGAAAGATCGGGAAATCTCTCCCCCCATTCTTCTATATTTGGTCCTCTTAAAGGATTGTCAGGAATGAGATTAATATGATCTCTTATAACCATAATATCTCCTGGCTTAAAGGAAAGATTTAGTCCACCTGCAGCATTTGAAACAATATAAATTTTAGGTTTAAAGAGGGTTAAGACACGAAGTGGAAAAGTAAGTTCTTTTGCAGAATAGCCTTCATAGTAATGAAATCTTCCTCTTAAAAGGGCTACTTTTTTTTCTGAAAGATGCCCCAAAATTAATTCCCCTACATGAGTCTCTACTGTTGATAAAGGAAAATGGGGAATCTCATTATAGGAAATTTTGAATTTAGTATCCACCTCTTCAGCAAGGCCAGAAAGCCCTGTTCCAAGGGTAATAATTATTTCTGGCAAAAAGGGAACTACCTTTTTTAGAAAGATATAGCTTTCTTGAACCTTTTTATAATAAAGGTCCTCCATCTCTTTCTCCTAAAAAGGTAGTAAGCTTTGGTCTTCCCAGCTCATCTATTTCTAACACCCTTACTTTAATTTTATCTCCAATTTTGTAAATACTTTTTAAATCCTTGGGAGGATCTTCCATTTTAGAGACATGAAGAAGGCCTACTTTCCCTGGTAAAACCTCTACAAATAAACCATATGGTTCAACTCTTGTAATTTTACCTTCATAGATTTGTCCCACTTCTACCTCTGAGACCAAAGCCATAATTTCCTTTTTAGCTGCTTCAAGGGCCTCTTGATTGGGCCCGGAGATAGAGACTTTGCCTCCTTCTAATACCCAAATAACAGTGCCAGTTTTTTCCCGGATTTCTTTCACTGTTTTTCCACCAGGACCTATAACCAAGGAAGCCTTATCTTCAGGAATATTTATAATTTCCACACGAGGAGCATATGGAGAGAGTTCCTTTCTTGGCTCTGGGATAGCAGTATACATTTTTTCAAGGATTTGTAATCTTGCCAATTTTGCTCTTTCTAAAGCTTCAGCTAAAATCTCTCTTTTTAAACCTTTAATTTTAATATCCATTTGTACACTGGTTATTCCATCCTTTGTGCCAGCTACTTTGAAATCCATTTCACCCAATTGATCTTCATCTCCTAAAATATCAGTTAGAATGAGGTATTTATCTTTGTATGTTGAGAGGCCCATAGCAATTCCTGCAACATGTTTTTTTAAAGG
>JBKBMM010000049.1:0-7601 GCA_046295835.1 Caldimicrobium sp. | reverse complement strand
GAACAGAAAAACACAAAAGAGATAACTCCTCCAAACTAAGTGGCTTTCGGTTATATTTTCTTTGGCTTCGTCTTTTAGAAAGAATTGTAAAAAAATTTTCTGTTGCAGGAAATTTATCCACCTTAAGCGCAATCCTTTCTGCTCCTTTATATTCTTTAAAGGCAGGGGCAGGCTCAAGATAAATCTCCCTAACTCCTAAATTGTTCCATGAAAGATTTGTTTTTTGTAAAAAATGATAACTTAATGTTTTTTCAAGACTCATGGGGATAAATTTCTCTTTCTAATTTGTAACCTTTCTTTTTTAAATAAACATAAATAGCAGTAATAGCTGAAGGTGTTATACCTGGAATTCTTAAAGCTTGTCCTAAAGAGAGGGGTTGAAATTTGGAAAGTTTTTCCCGTACTTCCGTAGATAGACCAGGCACTTCAAAATAATTCATATTTTCAGGAAGTTTTAAACTTTCCCATTTTTTAAACTTCTCAACTTCCTTTTTTTGCTTTTCTATATATCCACTATATTTAATTTCTATCTCTCCTTCCTCCAAAATCTCATCACTAAAATTTTTTAAATCTTCTACTAAGTTTTTCAGCTCCTGGAGCTCTATCTCGGGTCTTTTCAAAAGCTCAATTAGCCTTATGGGTTCTTTCAAAGGAGTGGAACCTATCTTTTCTAAGTAGGGATTTATTCTACTTGGAAAAATTTTGGTTTCTCTTAAAAAATTCCATAACTCTTCTAATTTTCTTTTTCTTTCTAAAAAGATCTCCCATCTTTCATCATCTACTAAGCCAAGTTTTCTTCCATACTCTGTCAATCTTAGATCTGCATTATCTTCTCTTAGGAGGAGTCTATATTCCGCTCGAGAAGTAAACATTCTATAAGGTTCATCTGTGCCTTTGGTAACTAAATCATCTATAAGAACTCCTATATATGCCTGTGATCTATCTAAAATAAAAGGGGCTTCATCCTTGGCTTTCAACGCTGCATTTATACCAGCTATTAATCCTTGAGCTGCGGCTTCTTCATAACCAGTGGTGCCATTAATTTGACCGGCTAAAAATAATCCTTCTATTAGTTTAGTCTCTAAAGTTGGTTTAAGCTGATCTGGATAGACAAAATCATACTCTATTCCATATCCAGGCCTCAAAATGACTGCCTCTTCTAATCCGGGGATTGATCTTACCATCTCAATTTGAACATCTAAGGGTAGGCTATTGCTTATTCCATTGGGATATACCTCTATTGTATTTATTCCTTCAGGTTCTAAAAAAACCTGATGTCTTTCCTTTTCTGAAAAGCGAAAAATTTTATCCTCAATAGAAGGGCAATAGCGAACACCCTTAGCCTTAATCCTACCTGTAAATAAAGGCGAGCGATCCAATGCTCTTTTAATAATTTCATGAGTTTTAGGAGTTGTATAGGTAATAAAACAAGGCACTTGAGGTAAAAGAGGCCTTTTCCCCTTGTTCTTAAAGGAAAAAAGAGGTGGAGGATAATCGCCCCACTGAATCTCACACTTTGAATAATCAATGGTTCTACTATCTATACGGGGACAAGTTCCTGTTTTAAATCGACCCATAGCAAAGCCAAGCTCTTTCAGATTTTCAGAGAGTCTATTAGAAGGGGGATCTCCAAGCCTTCCAGCAGGAAAGGATTCTAACCCTATATGAATTAAACCTTTAAGAAAAGTTCCTGTGGCAACAACTACTGCCTCAGCACCATATTCTTCCCCTGTTCGCGTTCTAATCCCTATAACTCTTTTATCTTTGACCAATAATTGAGAAACTGAGGCTTGCCTTATATAAAGGTTAGGAGTTCTTTCTAAAAGTCTTTTCATATAATTTTGGTAATAAAATCTGTCTGCCTGAGCCCTTGTTGCTCTAACTGCAGGACCCTTCTTTGTATTAAGTTTTCTAAATTGAATTCCTGCAATATCTATGGCTAAACCCATTTGCCCACCTAAGGCATCTATTTCTTTTACTAAATGCCCTTTTCCAATTCCTCCAATGGAAGGATTACAACTCATAGCACCTATTCTCTCAAGATTAATAGTAATAACTAAGGTCTTGCATCCCATACGGGATGAGGCTAATGCCGCCTCAATACCTGCATGCCCCGCACCAATTACAATTACATCAAAACTCTCTAAAAACCGCATATAAATTAATTTAGCTCATTTTATAGAATCCATCAAGAGATAATATGAATTGAACTTTAAAAAGAAGAGCAACCTTTATACTAATAGCTTTTTCTGTGGAAAATAAAGTAAGAAGGGGAAGGCAAAAAGGCCTTCCCCTTCTTATAATACTTCCAATTAACCTAAAATTTCTCTTAAATCTGCATCAGGAGTAGAAATAGGTTTGAGATGATAGTTTTCCACTATGAAATTAGCTACATTTTTACTTAAAAATGCTGGCATACTTGGGCCAAGCTTCATGTTCTTAATTCCCAAATAGAGGAGCGTCAAGAAAATAGCTACTGCCTTTTGCTCATACCAAGAAAGAATAAGAGAAAGAGGTAATTCATTTACTGAGACATTAAAGACTTTAGATAAAGCTAAAGCAATTTGAATTGCAGAATAGGCATCATTACACTGTCCCACATCAAGAAGTCTTGGTATACCCTCAATTGTGCCTAAATCCTGATCAAAAAATCTAAACTTTCCACAAGCAAGCGTAAGAACAAGGCAGTCAGCGGGTACCTTTTCCACAAACTCTGTATAATAATTTCTTACAGGTTTTGCACCATCGCATCCACCTACTAAAAAGAAGTGCCTAATTTTCCCTGCTTTAACAAGCTCAACCACTTTATCCGCAACTGAAAGCACAGCCTTTTTAGCAAAGCCTGTCATTACTTCTTTGCCTGGTTTATCCTCTTTGAAACCTTCCATTTTCAAGGCCATATCAATTACTTGAGAGAAATCCTCCTCATGGATATGTTTTACCCCTGGATAACCCACAGGTCCCAAAGTGAAAACTCTATCCTTGTAAGAATCTTTTGGAGGCATAAGACAATTTGTAGTCATCACAATTGGTCCTGGAAACACTTCAAATTCCTTCTGTTGATTTTGCCAGGCTGTTCCATAATGCCCATAGAGATGGGAAAATTTCTTGAGTTCTGGATAACCATGGGCAGGCAACATTTCTCCGTGGGTATAAATATAGATGCCCTTGCCTTCTGTCTGTTTTAAAAGTTCATAAAGGTCCTTTAAATCATGACCAGAAACAAGAATAGCCTTTCCAGCCTTTACACCTAAAGGTACTTTTGTGGGCACTGGATCACCAAAGGCAGAGGTATTTGCCTTGTCTAAAGCCTCCATTGTTAACAGATTAAGCCTTCCAGTTTCAAGGGCCCTCTCTACCCAAGTTCTTAAATCAGAGGTTTTATCTTTATAGATATTAACCAATAAATTTTTAAACCCATTATAGACTTCTTCATTTCTTACACCCAGCTTCTCAGCATGATAAGCATAAGCTGCAATACCTTTTAAACCATAAAGAATTGTAAGTTTCAAACTTGCAATATCCTCTCCCTCTTCTTTAAAAATTGTTGGCTCAATCTCTCTTTCTTCAGCTTCTTTAATAAGGGCATCTAAGTCTTTTGAAGGTTTAAATCTTGCCCAGGGGCTTTCAACCTCAATTTTTGCCAAATGTCTTAACTCCTCCCTCAACTCTACAGCTCTTTCAATATAAGCCTTAATTCTTTCAGGATCAAAATTAACATTGGTTAAGGTTGAAAACATTGCCTCCATAAGAAAGAAATCTACCTCAGGCTTTTTAACACCTACTTTTTCAGCCTCAAGAGAAACCTCAGCTAATCCTGCACACACATAGATTAAAAGGTCTTGGAGAACATCAGCTTCATGAGTTTTACCACAGACCCCTCTAATTGTACAGGCAAACCCTTTAGCAGTCTGTTCACACTGATTACAAAACATACCCTACACCTCCTTTTGTTTTTTAAAACAAAATACAACACTTTTCTCATTTTTTCCTTGATTTAAATCAAAAACTTAAGTATCTATAAAAAGACACTTTCTCCCTGATTGAAGTAAAGACATCTTTTTGAGCTGATCTAAAATTTTATAGTTAAGATATAAAATTGCTCTTAAGTCTTTTGGAGTATTTCCTTTATCTCTTCTGTGCTTAGAACTCTGCCTTGAGAAATCAGTTTACCATCAATTACTAAACCTGGGGTAGTTAAAACTCCGTAAGAGGCAATTTGCATAAAATCTTTTACTTTTATTAAATTAGCTTCTATCCCAAGTTCATCTAAAGCCTTAACCACACTCTCATACAAAAGTTCGCACTTAGGACAACCTGGGCCCAAAACTTTAATTTCTCTTGCCATAACCTACTTCCTATCTTTTTATTTATCCAAATATAATTTGAAATAAATATCCATAAAGGGCAGAAATAAAAACTACTAAAAGGGCATAAGTAATTGTTCTTTTAGATCCCATAATACTCTTTAAAACTAAAAGACTGGGAAGAGATACAGCTGGTCCAGCAAGAAGCATAGCTAAGGCAGGACCAAATTTAACTCCCTGTGCCAAAAACCCTTGAATAATAGGCACTTCCGTTAGTGTAGCAAAATACATTAAAGCTGTTATAAGAGAGGCTAATAAATGAGTTAAAAAGCCCTCTCCACCTAAAAAAGCTTCTATGTAAGCCTTGGGAATGTAACCTTCTCCAGATGCTCCACCTAAGAAAAAGCCTGCTACAAAAACCCCTATGAAAAGTAATGGAAAGATCTGTTTAGCTAAAATATAAGAATTATCAAACCATTCTCTTAAAAGACCCTTTTGAGAATTAGCTAAATAAGAAACAACTAAAGTTCCTCCTATAAAGGGAATCTCTTTGTGAGGTGAAATAAAAGCTAAAATAATTACCACTAATAGAGCCATAAAAAGTCCTTTCAAAGGAAGATTAAAAAAAATCTTAAATTGTAGAAGTAAGAGAAAAAAAAGGATATATAATAGATACCACTTAAAAAATAGTTTAGATGTAGCCATAATGAGTATAAAAACTAAAGTACCAAGAAACACAAGGGATTGTGAAAGAGTAATTCCTTTTTGAGGGGTATAGGTACCTAAGTTCTCCAATCTTTTCTTTTCAGACTCTTTAAAAAGAAAATGCATTATTACTCCTAATAAAATACCCATGGTGATGGAACCTACAGCCCTTGCAATCCCAAGTTTAGCTCCAAGAACCTTTCCTGTTAATACGATAGCTAAAATGTTGATTGCAGGTCCTGAATAGAGAAAAGTTGTTGCAGGCCCAAGTCCTGCTCCTTGAAGATAAAAACCTGCAAAAAGAGGTAATACTGTGCAAGAGCAGACAGCTAAAATAGTGCCGGAAACTGAAGCCACTACAAAGGATATAGGTTTGGGAGCCGATGGTCCAAACCACTTAAAAACTGCTTCTTTATATAAAAAAGCAGGAATCAAACAATAAAGCACATGTTCCTTCACATGATAGTGAAGTAAAAGAGCCCCTTCTTTTAGTCCTTATAAAATCCGCATCTTTAGCTCTCTTTTAATATCCATTCCCACCCTCCTTATGACTATTTAATAAAATATTATACCTTTATAGCTAAATGTCAATATAGGTAAAAATTTTTCCTCTAACACCCTTTTATTATATAAAGATTTTTTTTAATCTCTTAGGAGTGTGCTGCCATGGGGCTCACCCTTCTCTTTTTCTTATAAGAGATTTTTTAAAGGGGCAAAAATCCAAAAAATATTTCTTAAACTTGAACATTTAATAAGAGATGTTAAAATGTTTTTTAAAAGCTGGAGGGGTGCCCGAGAGGCCGAAGGGGTGCGACTGGAAATCGCATGTACGGGGCAAAACCCCGTACCGAGGGTTCGAATCCCTCCCCCTCCGTTTCTATCTTAACCTTATTATTCATGAAGTTCTTATGATGAAATAAGTCTTTACCAACTTGACAAATTTAAAAATTCGCTTAAATTAATGACACCGTAAAGAAATATAAAGAGGGAGGATCTGAAAATGTCAACATCTTTTTTAACAAAGCAAACCCCTTGGGTGAAGAAAGAAGAGGTAAAAAGAAGTTGGTTCATGATTGATGCCAAAAATAAGACTTTAGGAAGACTTGCTTCAAAAATTGCTTATTTACTTCAGGGAAAGCATCGCCCTGATTATACACCTCATGTAGATCAGGCAGATTTTTTTGTTATCATAAATGCTGAAAAAATAAAACTAACAGGTAAAAAACTTGATCAGAAGCTTTATAGAAGACATAGTGGTTATATGGGTGGGCTTAAACTTGAAACTGCTCGTGTGCTCCTTCAAAAAAAGCCTGAACAGATTCTTTATTTAGCTATCAAGGGAATGCTCCCCAAAAATAGAATGAGAAATAAACTTTTAAAAAAGGTTAAAATTTATGCAGGTGAGTCTCATCCGCACCAGGCACAGAATCCTAAACCATTAGAAATATAAAGGAGGTAAAAAGAGATATGGATAGAATTTATGCCACAGGAAAGAGAAAAACATCTATAGCAAGAGTATGGATTTATCCAGGTGAAGGAAATATCACTGTAAATGGCCAACCCTTTAATGAATATTTTAAGGACCATATTGTGGCAGAAGATGTAATTTTTGCCCCTTTTAAAGTTACTGGATTTTTAGGTAAGTTTGATGTAATGTGCACAGTAGAAGGTGGCGGTAAAAGTGCCCAAGCAGAGGCTATAAGACATGGTATTGCCAGAGCCTTAGTATCCTTTAAGGAAGATCTAAAACCCATTCTAAGAAAGGCTGGATATATAACAAGGGATCCAAGAGAAAAGGAAAGAAAAAAATATGGTTTGAGGGGTGCAAGGAGAGGACAGCAATACTCCAAACGTTAGGAACTTTTCTGTGATCTCTGTTGCTATAATCGGCGCAACTGGTTATACTGGCTTTGAATTAATTAGACTCTTAACAAACCATCCCCAAGTCCAAATCACCCTTATTACCTCAAGGGAATTAGCTGGAGAAAAGTTAAAAAACTTTTATGGAATTCCTGGAAAAATAGGAAACTTAGTTTTTGCACCACCACAACCAGACCTTATTAGTGAAAAGGCAGAAGTAGCCTTTCTTTGTGTACCTTCAGGAAAAGCCCAAGAACTGGCTTACGGGCTCTTCAAAAGAGGTCTTAAAATTATTGACTTGTCAGCAGATTTTAGATTTTCTAACCTCACTATATATGAAAAAGTTTATAAAATTCCTCATTCATATCCGGAACTTATAAAAAAGTCAGCTTATGGTCTTTCAGAAATCTTTACAGAAGAAATTAAATCAGCCTTTATTATAGGAAATCCTGGCTGTTATCCAACTGCTGCTTTACTTCCCTTAATTCCTCTTATAAAAGAAGGTTTAATTGAAAAAGAACCTATAATAATTGATGCCAAAAGTGGAACAAGTGGTGCAGGAAGAAAAGCAGAAAACTATTACAGTTTTTGTGAAATTAACGAGGATTTTAAAGCATATAAAGTGGGGGAACATAGACATACTCCTGAAATGGAAGAAAAACTTAGTATCTTTGCCAAATCACCTATCAAAGTAGTCTTTACCCCTCATCTTTTACCTGTCAACAGAGG
>JBKBMM010000048.1:0-7710 GCA_046295835.1 Caldimicrobium sp. | reverse complement strand
AATTGCAAAAAGGTATGGAGTAAAAGAAGAGGATATTATTAAATGGAATTCTATAAAAAAGGGTGAAAAGCTTTTAGGGAAAACTCTTATAATTAAAATTCCCTCTGAAGACAAAAGTCCAGCCAGGGTTCAGTCACAAAAAAGCGAAGTTTCCCCTTCTCACATGGAAGAAATAGTTCATGTAGTTAAAAAAGGAGAAACTTTGAAAAAAATAGCACAAAGGTATGGGGTCTCAGAAAGAGAAATTATGCAATGGAATGATTTAAAAAGTCCTAATTTAAAAATAGGTCAAAAATTAATTATTAAAAAACCTCAAGCAGAAAGTGATAGGAAAAAGCCATCCTTAGGAAGGAGAAAAGAGATAATTTACAAAGTAAATCAAGGCGAGACCTTGTCCCAAATAGCAAATCTTTTTGGAGTAAAGGAAGAGGATATTATAAAGGCAAATAATTTGCAAAATAAGACACTAAAAGCTGGTCAAAGATTAATTATTCCTATTACTGAAGGTGAAGATAAAAAAACAGAGGAGCAGAAGGTTAGTAAAGATAAAACACAAAGTATAGAGGGACTCTTTGAAGAACTTCAAAGAAAAGAAGAGAATTTAAGAAAAGGAAAAACAGATAGAAGGGCCTATTTAAGGTTAATTTCTGAATACAGATATCTTTATTTAATGTATCCAGGGAGTCCTATAGCACCCTTGGCATTATTAAAAACTGGAGAACTTTATTTAGAGCTATATTCTAAATCTTTAAGAAAAGAAGATGCTTTAGAGGCAGCAAAAAGATTTGAGCTCTTTTTGAAAAATTATCCAGAACATGAAAAAGCTCAAGTTGCCTATAAATCAATATTAGACATATATGAGAGGGAATTAAAGGATGAAGAAAAGGCCAAATTTTATAAAGAAAGGTGGGGGAAAAAATTTCCTGAGGTAAAAATCCAAGGAAAAACTCCTCAAGGAGATAAGCAGAGAATTGAAAAGCCAAAGAATGAACTTATTTCCAAAAGAGAGTCTTCGAGAAATATCGAAAAAACCATTTTAGAGAAGGAAGAGAAGCTTTTTTTGGTTGCAGATTTAAAAAAAGTCTTAAAAATTGAGCCCATTACAGGAGAAGATTATACAAGAATTATTATTGATCTCTCTGGAAATTTTGAATATCAAGCTAATATATTATCACCCCAGGAAGACAAACCTCCAAGACTTTATGTAGATATTTATCCTGCGATTTTAGGGGAAAGTCTTCAAAGGGCCTTTGATATTCAAGATAAACATTTACAAAGAATTAGAGTTGGTCAATTTGATAGACAAACAGTTAGAGTGGTCCTTGATATGCAAAGTCTTTCTGATTACAAAATTTTTAAAGTAAAAGAGCCTTCCCAATTGATCATCGATCTTATAGGTAAAGAAAAGAAGAAAAAAGAAAAGTTAGTCAAGGAGAAAACTGAAACACCTATAAAAGAAGCAAAGGAGAGAAAATCAAGAAAAACTAAGGAAGAGGAAAAAGAAAAGGAAGTTAAGGATTCCTCATATATTAATTTAGCTCGTCAATTTGGGCTTGGAGTTAGAAGAATAATGCTTGATCCTGGGCATGGTGGTGAAGATCCTGGGGCACTGGGTCCAAATGGTTTGAAGGAAAAAGATGTAGTCCTAAAATTGGCAAAACTTATTGAGAAAAAACTTACTGAAAGACTACCTGAGGTGGAAATTCTTTATACTCGCACCTCTGATGTTTTTATCCCTTTAGCCAAAAGACCGGCTTTGGCTAACTCCATGAAAGCAGATTTATTTATATCACTTCACTTAAATGCTTCTCCAGATCCAAACGCAAAAGGTATTGAGACTTATTATCTTAATTTTACTACAGACCCAGAGTCCATGAGAGTTGCTGCTTTAGAAAACCGAGCCAATGAAAAGAGTTTGGCAGACTTGCAAGATTTGGTAAAAGCAATTCTTGCTAATACCAAACTTAATGAATCAAAAATGTTAGCTGAGAAAGTGCAAAGGGAATTAGTAAGACATTTATCTTATCATTATCCTGGAGTAGAAGACAGAGGAGTAAAATATGCCCCCTTTCTCGTGTTAGTAGGAACAAGAATGCCAGCTATTTTAGTGGAGGCTGATTTTATCACAAATCCGGTAAGTGCAGAAAGATTAACTAAAGAAGAATATTTAGAAAAAATAGCAGAAGGGATTGCTAAGGGAATAGAAAATTATATTCAAAGCTTAAAATTCTCTGGGGTGGCACCTTTTGAAAAAAGGCGCTCTAAAACTGGGAGTTGAAGTCTTTTTTGAAGATAATTATATTCAAAAATATAAAAAGGCAAAAATTGCCCTTTTAACACATCAAGCTGCAATTACTAAAGACTTTCTTCTTAGCTATGAACTTTTCTATGAGGCTTTTAAAGGAAATCTTCTTTATCTCTTTTCACCTCAACATGGGTTGTTCTCTGAAAAACAAGCTAATATGCAATTATCTCCAGATGAACATGAACCCTTTTTTGGAATAGAAGTTAAAAGTCTCTATGGAGAAAGGTTAGCTCCAGATTTAGGGGATTTAAAAAAAATCGATGTGGTATTTGTGGATTTAGTAGATGTTGGATGTCGGGTATATACCTATATTTGGACCTTATTTTTACTTATGAAGACCTGCGAACCCTTAAAAAAAGAAGTTGTTATTTTAGATAGACCCAATCCTTTAGGAAGAACAATAGAAGGACCACTTTTAGAAAGAGAATTTTTCAGTTTTGTAGGATACGATACTTTACCTCAAAGACATGGACTTACCCTCGGAGAATTGGCCAAACTCTTTAAAAAGAGACATTTCTCCGAGCTTCCATTAGAGGTAATTCCTATGAAAAATTATAAACCCTCTAAAATTTTTTCAGCCTTTAAGAGACCTTGGATTCCCCCTTCTCCAAATTTACCTACCTTTGAGTGCGCTCTAATTTATCCAGGGATGGTTTATTTAGAAGGAACTAATTTGTCCGAAGGAAGAGGTACCACCCTTCCCTTTTTAACCTTTGGAGCACCCTATTTAAACCTTAAGCTTTTAAAGGATTTTCTAAGGGAGAACTTTCCAGAAAACATCTGGGGAGTGAAGTTCAAACCAATTGCCTTTGAACCAACCTTTGATAAGTGGAAAGGAAAGAGATGTTTTGGTTTTCAAATATATTTGATAAAACCCTACCTCTTTAAACCTGCAGAATTTGCTTTAAAACTACTCAAATTTATAAAAGAGGAGCACTCAGAATTTGAATTTCTTAATATCCCCTATGAATTCGAAGATAAGAAAAAACCTATTGAAATTTTAATTGGAAATAAAGGGATTCTTGATTGGTTAGTAAAGGGAGAGTTTCCTTTATTACCTGAATATCTAAATAAAGGTTTAGAAGTCTATCAAAGGGAAATAAAAGAAGTCCTTCTTTATGAGGACTAAAGGCAACTCTTGTCTTACAAAACTTTTTGTATATAGTTTATAATTAGTTTTATGGAACTAAAGAGCGTCAAGGATAAGAAATTTAAATCCAATAAAGAACGGTTAAGTTATTTTTTAAAGCTTTTTGAAAAGAGGGATAATGTGCTAATTTTATTTTGGGCAGATCCTGATGCCATAGCCAGTGCCTTTGCCCTAAAGAAAATTTTACAGCATAGAGTAAGCTCCCTTACCCTTTCCCCAGTTAATGAAATAAGAAGACTGAATAATTTGGTTATGATAGAAAGTTTGAAAATACCTTTGGTAAAATTCAATTTGAGTTTACTGTCAACACATAATAAATTTATTCTGGTTGATTCTCAACCATCTCACAGAGAGGAGTTTAAAAATATACCTTTTACAGCAGTGATAGATCATCATCCTCTATCAGAGGGGTGGGAAGCCAATTATATAGATATTCGGCCTCACTACGGAGCAACTTCAACCATCCTTTATGAGTATCTTAGAACCTTGAAAATAAGGCCAAATGTTTATCTTTCTACAGCCTTGATTTATGGTATTAAAACGGATACGGACAATTTTAGGAAAAGTGCCCAGATTCAAGATGTAATTGCCTTTCAAAAGTTATATAACAGGATGAATAAACATCTGCTTAATAAGATAGAGTCCTCTGATCTTAGACGATCTGAATTGAAATACTTTAAAGTAGCTTTAAGTAATCTCAAATATAGAGGAAACAGGGCTTTTTCCTATGTAGGTAGGGTTAGTAATCCAGATGTATTAGTTTTATTGGCAGATTTTTTAAATAAGGTTTATGAGACCTCTTGGGTTTTTGTAGGGGGAGAATATAAGAAAACTTTGGTTATCATAGTGAGATGTGATGGCTATAGAAAAGATGCAGGAAAGGTGGTAAGTAGGCTTTTTAATCATCTTGGGAAGGCAGGGGGGCATAAGGAAAAAGCCCGAGCTGAAATTCCCTTTGAAAGGCTTCAAATAGATCCTGAAGATTTTACCACCATGAGTTTAATAAAACTTTTCAAAAAACATTTAGCTTTACAAGAGAAACTTTCAAAAAGTAAGGCAGAGGCACCTCCTCTTTAAAGTTTTTTCCCTTGTGAACTATTTATAAAAACAATTTTTAAGTTAAAATCAAATTTAGGAGAATCTAATGGGGCGTTTTGTAGATCAAGCCAAAATTTATGTAAAAGCTGGTAATGGTGGGGCTGGGTGTGTAAGTTTTAGGAGAGAAAAGTATGTGCCAAGAGGTGGACCTGATGGTGGTGATGGGGGAGATGGTGGTGATGTTATTTTAGTTGCAGATCCCCAAATTCATACCCTCTATGATTTTTATCATCAAGTTCATTTTTATGCTGAAAATGGACGTCCTGGTCAAGGCAAAAAAATGAAAGGTCGAGATGGAGAAGATTTAATTTTAAAAGTACCAGTAGGAACTGTAGTAAGGGATGCTGAGACAGGAGAAATTTTAGGGGATTTAATTAAGCCTGGACAAATTTTAGTAGTAGCAAAGGGAGGTAAAGGAGGAAGGGGAAATGCCCATTTTGTAACTCCTGTAAGACAAGCTCCACGGTTCGCTGAACCAGGTACACCAGGAGAAGAAAGATGGCTAATTTTAGAATTAAAACTCATAGCTGATGTGGGATTAGTTGGGTTTCCTAATGCTGGAAAATCTACTTTACTTTCTCGTTTAAGTGCTGCAAAACCCAAAATTGCAGATTATCCTTTTACTACCTTAGAGCCAAATTTAGGTGTTGTAAAATTAAAGGATGGAGACACTTTTATCATAGCAGATATCCCTGGTTTAATTGAAGGAGCTCACAAAGGAATTGGGCTTGGGCACGATTTTTTAAGACATATCGAAAGAACAAGAATTCTTTTGTTCTTGCTTGATATTTCTCGAGGAGAGGAAATAGTAAAGGATTTTCAAATACTAAGAGAGGAACTTAAGTTGTATAATCCAATTTTGCTTGAAAAGACCTTTCTTATAGCCTTAAACAAAATAGATTTAATACCTGCTGAGGAGAGGGTAAAAGAGGTTCAGAGGTATATAGATCTTTTTCCCCTGGATCTTTGCGAAAAAATTTATCCTATCTCAGCCCTCACAGGTGAAGGCTTGTCTAATTTATTATTTGCCTTATACAAGTTAATTACAAAAGAAAGACTAAAGGAAAGTGTTGAATGGGAAACAGAGAAGAATATTTAAAAAAGCTGGAAAAGGCTGAAAAATTAGTAATTAAGGTAGGAAGTGCGGTAATTACCAAAGATGATGAAGGGTTAAATTACCAAGTGTTGCTACAATTAGCTTATGAAGTGCAAAGATTTTTAAAATCTGGAAAAAAGGTGGTAATTGTATCTTCAGGTGCCATTGCTTGTGGAAGAGCTAAACTTCATTATTATAAGAAACCTCTTTCTCTTTCAGAGAAGCAGGCCCTTGCTGCCTGTGGACAGGCGGATTTAATTCATGCATATGAAGAGACCTTTAAACAATATGGAATAAAAGTAGCTCAAGTGCTTTTAACATCTGAAGACCTTTCCGTTAGAACTCGCTATCTTAATGCTCGTAAAACCTTGCAAACCCTTTTGAAATGGGGTATTGTTCCTATCATAAATGAGAATGATACAATAGCTACAGAGGAAATTCGCTTTAGTGATAATGACATTCTTTCCGCCTTAGTAGCAATAGCCCTGCCAGCAGAGGCTTTATTTATCCTCTCTGATATTGATGCCCTCTATAGAGAAGATCCCAGGATGAATCCCCAAGCTGAAAAAATAAGTTTTGTAGAAGAGATAACACCTGAAATATTGGCTATGGCTGGTGCAAAGCCTGGAAAGCTGGGAAGAGGAGGAATGTATTCAAAATTGCTTGCTGCAAAAATGGTTACCACCTCAGGCATCCCCATGGCTATTTTGCCAGGTAGAGAGCCTCTAATTATAGAGAGGTTTTTCAGTGGAGAATCCTTGGGAACTTTTTTTGCTCCTAAGGAAAGAAAACTCTCTATGCGCAAACTTTGGATTAAGTATTATCTAACTCCTGAAGGTAAAATTTATATAGATGAGGGAGCAACTAAGGCTATTGTTGAGGAAGGAAAAAGTCTTCTCATCGGAGGTATTAAAAAAGTAGAAGGGGATTTTGCAAAAGGTGCTTGTGTCCTCTGTATAGATCCCACTGAAAAATCCCTTGCCAAAGGATTAACTAGTTTTTCCTCTCAAGAATTAAAAAGATTTCTCAGCGAAGTTTATAAACCTGAAAAAGAAGTTATTCATAGAGATAATTTAGTCTTTCTTGACTGATTATGGTATATGGTTTATGTTTATTATAAAGAGATATGAATGTTTTTAAGAAGATAATACTTTTTCTTCCAATTATTTGGATTTTCTTTTTTTATTCCTCTTATGTTTTAGCCCAAGAAGCCCCTAAGAATGGCATTACTTATTATTTTGGAATTTTGGCAAAAAGAGGAGAAGCCGTAGAACAAAATAGGTTTTATAAGCTAAAGGAATATCTTAGTAAAAACCTACCTTATAAAATAGAATTTCAATTTTTGCCCTTTGAAGAATTGAAGAAAAAAGCTTTAAAGGGAGAACTTCATTTTATTTTAACTAACCCATATCATGCCGTCACTATTAAAGAGCTTGCCTCTAAAAATGAAATTGTCTATAGGATAATCCTCAGTTTAGGGCAGTATGAAAAGGGAAGTTATTATCCCTATTTTGGTGGAGTTATTTTTACAAAGAAAAATAGTTCAGTTAATAATTTGTCTGAGTTAAGAAATAGAGCTTTCGGAGCAGTGAATCCTGACTCTTTTGGAGGATACCTAATAGCCCTTTATGAATTTAAAAAAGTAGGGATTGAGGAGAAAGATTTAAAGACAAAATTTTATGGTACCCATGATGCAGTAGTATTTGCCGTATTAAAAGGGGAAGTTGAGGCAGGTACAGTTAGAACAGGTATTTTAGAGAGATTAATAAAGGCTGGTGTTATATCAGTTAATGATATAAAAATTTTAAATCAAAAAATCTATCCTGAATTTCCACTTTTTATTAGCTCTTCTCTTTATCCTGAATGGCCTCTATTAGCTTTAGAAAATGTCCCCCAAGAAGTAATTAAAAGTTTAGCAAAGGCACTTTTAGATATAAAGGGAGAAAGTGATTTAGCTAAAAGTATTGAGGCAGTTTTTTATATGCCCTTTGATTATAGCCCAATTAATAACCTTCTTTTAGATCTAATGAAAGGTCCTTATCAAGAATTAAGGGAAATATA
>JBKBMM010000047.1:0-7733 GCA_046295835.1 Caldimicrobium sp. | reverse complement strand
ACCAGCACCTGTAGCTACATTACCTCCAATAGTGGAAAAGGCATAACTTGCAGGATCTGGAGGATAAAAGAGATGATATTTTTTTAAATATCTTTTTAGCTCACCATTTAACACTCCAGGCTCAACTCTGACAATTCTATCTTCTAAGTTCACTTCTAAAATACGATTCATTCGAGTAAAGGAGATTACAAGCCCTCCTGATATGGGAAGACAACTACCTGTTGTTGCAGTACCACTTCCTCTTGAAATTACATAAAACTCATATTTATCAGCCAATTCCAATATCTTTAAAACTTCTTCTTTCCTCTCAGGAAGTGCAACGGCATCTGGTTTAAAAAACAGATTGGAGGCATCATAGGAATATGCCACTAAATCCTCTTCAGCAGTTAAAAGCCTTTTTCCTAAGAGTTCTTTAAGCGATTTTAAGGCTTCTTTAGGAATAGTCAGAATTAACCTCCAAAAGGGAATTACTATCCCCATCTACCCCTAAACTATAGTTAAATTCTTGAGAAAGATCTCTGATTAAAAAATCAAATTGCATCCTAAAGGCTCTGTCTTCATTTAATTTTCTTTCAAAAGATTTTAGATGATAGATAATGGTGGAATGTTCCTTTTTAAGAATACGGGAAATTTCTTTTATGTTCTTTTTACCCATATGTCTAAGTAAATAAATAACTGCCTGTCTTGCTATGCTACAATTTCTTTTTCTTGAAAGGGAAAAGATTTCTTCTTTGGTAACTCCAAAACCTTTACACACGGACTCAATAATGAGTTCTACTTCTAAGGACATTTCTTTAGGTAGAGAAATCTCAGAAAGAAGTTCTTTAGTCAATTGTAAACTTACAGGTTCTCTCAGGAAACTTGCCCTTGCTATTAAACCTAAAACTACACTTTCTATTTGTCTTATATCTCCTCGAATTTGTCTTGCTAAATATTCAACTACTTCCGCAGGAAGTTTGTAACCCTCTTTTTTTGCCTTGTGTCTTATAATTTTTTTCCTTGTCTCAAAATCTGGTTCATTTAACTTTACAATGAGGCTCCCATTAAGGCGAGAACGAAAGGCTGAATCAATATCTTTTAATTCATGAGGTAATTTAAGAGAGGTAAAAACAACAGTCTTATCCTGATCAAGTAAATAATCCAGTAAAAAGCAAAGTTCTCTTTGCGTATAATCCTTTCCTGAAAAAAAATGAAGTCCATCAAGTAAGAATACATCACAATTATTTTTAATCATCTCTTTAAAACTTTCTATTTGACCAGCTCTTAAATACTTAAGCAAATAATTTAAAAAATCTTGAGCTGAAAAATAATAAAGACGCTCAAACCCTCTTTGCAAAAGAGCTTTACCCACTCCTTGAGTTAAATGAGTTTTTCCTAAACCATAATTTCCATATAAATAGATAAAATAACCTTTTGGAATATCCTCAACTAAGCGCAAACAAACCTTATAAGCAAACTCATTAGATTTACCCACAACAAAGTCCTCTAAGACATATTTAGGAGAAAATTTTCTACCTATAATCTCTACAGGATTAAAGGGAATAACTAATTGCTCTGCACTTGGTGTATTTTGAACTATAAATTCATAACTTAAAATGCCAGCTTCATGAATTAACCTATCTAAAAGATTAGCATAATTTTCTTTAAGCCAGCTCTTAGCAAACTCATTTGGAACCTCTAAAAAAAGCTTATTTTCCTTTATATATCCCTTTAATTCAGAAAACCAAACTTTAAAGATAGGATCAGGTAGCTCCTCCTTTAATCTATCTTTTAAATACTGCCAAGTATCCTTCCTCGGCTTACCCATGATCTCTCCATTTTAAAAAGGGTGAGTGATTATTACATCTAAGAATCTGTTATTGATTATTTTTTACCTCAAAAAACTAAAATTGCAAAAAAAAAATCTATAAGATAACCTTCCTCTTTCTTTTCTAAATTGAATTGAAATTTTAACATTAAATTAAAGAGATAGTCTTTAAGATTTTTTAACTCCCTTAAAAATAAACTCTTTTAGGAGTTAGTCCTTTAAGTTTAATAAGTTTTTCAAGGTCTAACCCTTTAATAAGCTTAATTTTTCTCTCTTTTTCTTCAATTTTTTATCCTAAAATTTTTTAACATTGTTTTAAGAGGTTAATAAAAATAGATTTATCTTTGAAAGCAGGCAATGAAGAGATTTTTATCAATAGCTATAAGGGGAGGGCTTTCATTTTTACAAATAGGTAAAGCCTCTGTACAACGGGGGTGAAACTCACATCCTTTAGGACGATTAATGGGGCTTAAAGGTTCTCCTAAGATTTTTTCAAAAGAAGGAGGTTTAGGGGAAAAGGGATCAGGGAAAGAGTGAAAAAGCAATTGGGTATAGGGATGGTGTCTTATCTTTTGGAAAAGATTTCTTGGAAAGACTTCCATAATTCTACCTAAATACATAACTACTATGGTGTTTGCCATGGCTAAGGCAACAGGTAAAGAATGAGTAATTAAGAGATAGCTAAGATTATATTTATCTCTAAGGTCTTTGAGCAAGGAAAGGACTTGATTTTGTAAAGTCATATCTAAGGCAGAAGTGGGTTCATCTAAAACTATAAGAGAGGGTTTAGTTAGAAGGACCCTTGCTAAGGCTACCCTTTGTCTTTGACCACCACTTAATTGATGGGGATAATAATCCAAAAATTCCTCTTTAAGCCCAACTTGAGATAACACCTCACATATAACATCAATTGCTTCTTTTTTAGATTTTTTAAAATTTAGTAGATAAGGTTCAAGCAAAATTTCTTTAATTTTCATACGAGGATTGAGAGAGGCATAATTATCTTGAAAAAGGGCTTGAATCTTAGGTCTCATTTTTTGATAATCTCTTCTATTTAGAGAAGAGAGATTCCTTTCAAACCAATAAATTTCACCTCTATCAGGTTTTTCTAAATAAAGAATTAGTTTTCCAAGAGTGCTTTTCCCACAACCACTCTCTCCTAAGAGTGCAACTACTTCCCCTTGGGCAATCTTTAAGGAAACATTAAGAACAGCCCAAAAAAATTCCCTCTTATACCATTTTACTTTGACATAATAACCCTTGGATACATTTTTTAATTCAGCAACATAAGTATTATGCATATTGCCAGCACCTAACCCAATGGCCGGACCTTACTTCAATTAATTTTGGAGCCTCTTTAAAAGCTCTCGTACAAGGAGAATAACAGCGCTCAAAAAAAGAACAAAATGCACCTTGAGAGGGAGCCTTCCTTTGAGATACCTCTGTAGAGATTAGCTTTTCTTCCAAACCTTGATAAGAAGAAAAGAGTACTTTTGTGTAGGGATGTAGAGGGTTTTTGAAAAGATTATCAGTGTCAGCCATTTCTAAGATTTCACCATTATAATAAACTAAAATCCTATGAGCAAGCCATCTTAAGACACCTAAATCATGAGTAATAAAGATAATACCTAAACCTTTTTCTTGATTTAATCTTTTTAAAAGATCAATTATTTGGAGCTGAATAGTGAGATCAAGGGCAGTTGTGGGCTCATCTGCGATAAGTATTTTAGGTGCACAAATAATAGCCATAGCAATCATTATTCTCTGTCTTAAGCCCCCTGAGAGCTCATGAGGAAAACACCTTAATCTCACTTCAGGATCAGGTACACCCACTTCCTGAAGAGTCTTTATCATAAGATCTTTACATGCTTTACCTTTCAGACCAAGATGATAAAAAACTACCTCACTTAATTGTTCCTCAATAGATAGAACAGGATTGAGACTACTTAAAGGATCTTGAAAAATAATGGAAATTTCCTTTCCCCTAATTTTAACTAAGTCCTCAGAACTGCTTTTTAAGAGATCTTTTCCTTCAAAGAGAATTTTACCTTCAAAGTATTGAAGTTCCTTGGGAAGTAACCCAAGTAAAGAAAGGGCTGTTAAAGACTTTCCTGACCCACTCTCTCCTAAAATACCTAAGATTTCCCCTTTTTTTAAAGTAAAGGAAATATCTTTTAAAAGAAAAACATCTTTTTCTTTAAGTTTTACAGAAAGATTTTTAACTTCAAGGAGTGAGTACATAACAAGGGCATTTTTTTTCTTGCACAGCAAGACATTAAGCTATCTTCAGCCACCTCCACAAGCCCTAAGTTCTGCAGACATAATTTCATAGGAAGTAGCAGGGCGCACTTCTAAAATTTCTATCTTCATAAGCACATTTTTCCCAGCTGCTGGGTGATTGAAATCAGCCACAACTTTATCACCTCTGATTTCTAATACCTTAAAAAAGGTCCTTGAACCATAAGGGGAGACCTCTTCATACCACTCCCCAGGAATTACTTTTTCTGGATATTTTAAAGAACTAAGCTCAAGTTCCTTAACCAAATAATTTAAATGGGGCCCATAAGCTGATTGAGGCGGTATTGTTACTACAACCTTTTCATTTTCCTCTTTATTCTCAATAGCTCTTTCAATTATTGTGGGAATTGCCTCTCTTCCAAAGACAAAGGAAACTTCAATGGGTTTAGAGAACCACTCAGGGGTTTTTTCTCCTTCAATTTCCATACAATACCTTAATCTCACAAAGGTATCTTTAGTAATTTTCATAGATACCTCCTTTTTAGGGTTTATTACATTAATTTTAAAAATCTTTCATTAAAAAATCAAGTAAGGACATTTGAAACCACATTCTATTTTCAGCTTGATCCCAGACTACGGATTGGCTTCCTTCTAAAACCTCTTCTTCAATTTCAAAACCTCTGTAGGCAGGAAGGCAATGTAGTACAATTGCTTGAGGATGGGCAAGTTTAAGTAAGTCTTTGGTGAGTGTAAAACCTTGAAAGGCCTTTTTTCTTGTTTCAGCTTCAGCCTCTTGCCCCATACTTACCCAGACATCAGTATTTATAACTACAGCATCTTTTAGAGCTTCTTGTGGTGAATGAATTATCTCAATTTTTGCCTGAAATTTATCTTTAGCTTCCTGCAAGAGTTTAGGATCAGGCTCAAAACCTTTAGGACAACAAATAGTTAAGGGAAATCCTAACAAAGCACTTGCTTCCACCCAAGACTGTGCCATATTATTGCCATCCCCTAACCAAACAATTTTATCTCTATAAAGATCCTTTTTCTTTTCTAAAATAGTCATTATATCAGAGAGAACTTGACAGGGATGAAACTTATCTGAAAGTCCATTAATTACAGGAATTGTAGCATAGGCTGCAAATTCTTCTATAGTTTCTTGTTTGTAAGTTCTTAAAACAATTCCATTGACATAGCGAGAAAGTACACGAGCAGTATCTTTAATAGGTTCCCCCCTTGCAAGCTGAAGATCTTGATGGGATAAAAAAAGAGAAGATCCACCTAATTTTCGCATAGCTACCTCAAAGGAAATGCGGGTTCGAGTAGAAGCCTTCTCAAAAATAAGAGCAAGGATCTTTCCTTTAAGTGTTTTTTCCCAATTTTTCTCTCTTTTAAATTTTAAGGCTCCCTCAATTAGGTAGAAAACTTCCTCTTTTGTCAAATCCCAAATTTTGGTAAAATGTCTTGCCTCCATCTTCCACTCCCCTTGCCCTTTTTATAACTTTTTTAATTCTGCCTCATTTTTTTTATATGTAAAGTTCTTTTAAAATTTTTCTTTATCCCTTTTATGAAATTCATTATAGAAATTTTTAAATTTGCCGATAATATAAAAAGAGGTAAAAAATGGATGTAAAGGGTCTAAAGTTAACAAAATATCCCTTTTTTAATAAAGTAAGCACACAAAATATTTCTGACTCTCTACTTGATAATTTTCAAATTAAAAGGGGGCTTGAATCTTCTTCTCTTAATTTTTTAGAAAAAACCCTTTCTCCACAAGCCTCCTCCATGAAAGAGGAGAATCAAGAATGGAACAACCTTTTGGAAAAGATTAAAGAAACTCTTTTTTCGCTAAATAAAGCCTTAGAAATTGAATTTGATGAAGAGCTAAAGATTCCTATTTATAAAATTATTGATCTTAAAACCAAAGAAGTGTTGAAACAAATACCTTTAGAAGATATTCTTAAATTTAAGAGGGCCTTAGCAAAATATCTTCAGGAAGAATTAGAGGGGAAAAGAGAAATCTCAGGGTTAATTTTAAACAAGGAGGTTTAGAAAATGGCTGACTTTTATATGAGTAATGTAACAGGGCTTCTTGATGTAGATGCTATAGTGAAGAGCTTAACCATGGTTAAGCAAAAACAAATAGAAAAACTTGCTCAAGAAAAAGCCTTGCTTCAAGCTAAGTCTACCTCTATTTCAAATCTTCTATCAGCTCTAAAGGATCTTCAAGGTTTTAATGAAGGGCTACAAATTGAAAACCTTTTTAAGGGAAAAACTGTTTCTGTATCTGATCCTTCTGTGCTTAAAGCAGAAGTTGCAGAAAATGCTCCCAATCTCAGTTTAGCTATTAAAGTAAAAAATCTCTCTCAGGGAGAGATAAGAATAACTTCTGAAGGGGTTTCTAATCTTAGCTATCAATTTGGACCTTCAAATTTTACCTTAAGATACTGGACAGACACTAATAATTATATAGATACTGCTATTAATTTTACAGGGGGTACTTTAGAGGATTTAGTCAATACTATAAATCAGGCTCAAGACAAGGTAGTTGCAAGTGTATATTTTGATGGTAGTAGTTACAAACTTATGCTTGCAGAAAAAGAGGTTGGTGCTTCAACTAAGGAGACTGATGTTATTAATGGGAGTTATGTGATAGAAATAAATGGCAATCTTCCTTCAGAACTTGGTTCTCTATCTACTACTATTCAAAATGCTCAAAATGCTCGTATACAAATGGGCTCAGATTCAGGGCCAGAAATTAGCAGCCCAACAAATACCTTTAAAAATATAGTATCAGGACTAACCATAACAGCTTTAAAAACCTCTGATTCCTTTGTCCAAATTAATATTAAAGATTCCTATGATAAAGTAAGCCAAGCTTTAAATAATTTATTTTCCAAAATAAATGGGGTGATAGATTTAGTAAATCAATTGACTCAGAAAAATTCACCTTTCCAAGGGAATCAAAGTATAACTCAAATTAAAAGTAGGCTATTTTCTTTAACTAAACCTCTGCAAGCATTAGGAATTGTTAATATGGATGAACAAGGGAAATATAGTTTAAATACCTCTGCCCTTGATAACCTTATTCAGCAAGGTGACATTAATAAAATAAAAACTGCCTTAAGTGATACTAAAAAAAATTTACAAACCTATTTAGAAGGCTTGGTTAAAACCTTCCAAAAATACCAGGAAACTCAAGATAATAAAATTAAAGCTTTAGATCAAAAAGCCCAAGCTCTTAAGTTATCTTTAGTTAGAGAAGAAGAAAAATTAAGATTAACCTTTACTAAAATTGAAACTCTCATGTACCAAAATGAACAATTGAGGACCAGGCTTGAAAATTTTGTGGTTTCCCTCTCTGAAGCAAATAAAAAAGGTTAATGAATTTTTTAAATGAACCGATAATATATTAAAAATTATAAAGGAGGAAAAAAAATGGTAAAACTTCAACAAAACTACTTAGAAAAAGAGGTTTTTCAGGGAAGCTCTTTAGATCATGTTCTCATGTTATATGGGAAGGCTATCAATTCATTAAAGCTTGTTAAAAAAAATGTTGAAGAGGGATTAAATACCCCTGAGGCAGTAAAAAATAAAGCTGAAGCCTTAACGAAGGCTATTGACATACTTGTCTATCTTCAAGCAATTTTAGATCATGAAAAAGGAGGAGATATCGCAACAAAATTAC
>JBKBMM010000046.1:0-7736 GCA_046295835.1 Caldimicrobium sp. | reverse complement strand
AATCCTTGCCCCAGACAATGGGAATTTCCTTTAATAATGCCTCTAAGGCATAATAACAACCATGAATATCGCCTATAGCAAAAATCCTACTCCCAGTAGCGGGCTCTTCTATCGTCAAGCCTTTTAAGACCATATTTTTTAGCCCAATCTAAGGCCCTATTCCACTCCTCTTTGTTTATCTTTCTATCAAGGGGTGGATATTTCCAAGCCTCCCCACAGGGCCTATATTGATCCATTAAATTAGAATAAGTATTAGGAGATATTTCTTCTGCGACAAACTTAATCACCTCTTCAGTTTGAGACAAATCTTCTGGCAAAACCAAATGCCGTATAATTAAACCCCTTTTAGCTATGCCCTTTTCTATAACTAAATCTCCAACCTGTCTATGCATTTCCTTAACTGCCTCTTTTACCATCTCACTGTAATTCTTTATTTTAGATAGTTTTAAAGCAACTTTATCATCCATATATTTTATGTCTGGCATATAAATATCAATAATTCCCTCTAAAAGTTTAAGGGTCTCAAGAGACTCATAGCCTCCACAATTATATACTATGGGTAAGTTTAGTCCCTTTTCAGCGGCAATTTTAATAGCCTCAACAATAAAAGGCACCTGATGGGTAGGTGTAACTAAATTAATATTATGGCAACCCCAAACCTGTAAAATAAGCATTATCTTTGCTAAAGTTTCAACGGTTATTTCCTCTCCTTCTCCTAAATGACTTATTTCCCAATTTTGGCAAAAGACACAGGCCATATTACAGTAGGTAAAAAATATGGCCCCAGATCCTGATTCCCCTACAAGAGGTCTCTCCTCCCCAAAATGTGGTCCATAACTTGCTACAATGGGCTTATTTGAAACTCTACAAAAGCCCTTCTCACCAGCCAAGCGGTCAACTTTACATTCATGGGGACAGAGCCTACAAGGACTCATCCGCTCATAAAGCGCCTCAATTCTTTTATCTATCTCTCCAGTCTCTAAAAGATTTAAATAAGAAGGATATTTCATACCATTAACTCAACCCAATGCTTTATTTCAGGAGGTCTCCTCAATAAAAAACTAAAGTTTAAATAACAACCAGTACAAGCTGTAGCTAATACCCTTTTTCCTAAAAGCTCCCTCTTCCAGAGCTTATTAAAATTTCTTTGAAAACTTCTAAACCAAAGATTTGCCTTGGCAGACCCACAACAAAAATCCTTACACTCTATTTTATTTTTTAAATACTTTTCTATATAAGTCAAGGGGCCTTTTAAATGGCATGGATTATGATAAAGTATCTCAGATTTGTTTTCTAACTCTATGTTATAATGTAAAAATTTATTAAGATAATCAAAAACAAAATAAGTTCTTTCTGCAAGTTCTAAAAAAGATTTTTCTTCAGGTGTATTTTCAAACAATTTAGGATACACTCTTTTAAAAACCCAAAGACAGGTAGCACAAAAGGTTAGAAGGGGTTTTTCCTCTGAAAACAATTTAAGTTTATTTAGGGCAAATTTCTTCAATGTGTGTGGGGAACCCAAGCTTAAATAGGCAATTCCGCAACAATCTAGTTCCCTTGGTATATGAGCCTTAAGGCTGAAAACTTCTATCTTCTTATTAAACTTTAAAAATGCTTCAGGATAGAGATGTTTTAATCCGCAAGATAGATATAAGTAAAAATCACCTTCATTGGAGGTAAAATTGACAAAATTAATTCCCTTTTTATATACTTTTTTGCCTTGAGGGAAAAAATTTAAAAGGGTTAATGGGTTTTCTAAATATGGTAAGGGCAAATTTTTTTTTGAGAAGAGTTTTTCTAAATAAAATTCTGGAAAGCTCAATGAATGAGGGCAAATGCTTTTGCAATTCTCACAAAGAAGGCAGAACTCAAAAGATTTGCTTTCCAAGTTCTTTGATAGAAGGAAATTTCTACCTCTTGGTGAAAAGCTTTCTTTTAAAAAAAACTTATAGCTTGGACAGTGAGGTAGACATTTACCACATCTAACGCAGTCTTCAGGACCCTTTTTCATCTCTTTCTTTGAGAAGCCTTTCTAACCACCAGGAGCACCACTCTGTTTCTAAAAGGGCCTCCACTAATTCCTTTGTCTCTTTTAATTGTAATCTTCTCTTGGCGTAATTAATCCATCTTTCAGCAAAGGGATTATTAAGATCCTTCTGTTCTTTAAGTTGCACAATGAGATCAAGAGTATCTGCATCGTGAACAATTTTTGCCTCAAGGGTCTCATTTTTTCTATATTCATTAAATAAGATAAACACTTCCTCCCCAAAGGGAAGGGATGAAAAGGCATCTTGGAGGGCTCTTATTTCTTCTGCTTGGTTATAAAGTTTATTTACGGCATTAAAATCTCCTGTTCTTGCCTCAACAAAATCATGTAAAATTGCCATTTTTAAGGCTTTAAGTTCATCCACCTTTTGAGGGATTATTTTACATAAAAGATATGTAGCAAAAACCACCCCAAAGGAATGAGAAGCTACATTTTCTTTGCCGGTACCTAAATAACTATAACCAGTTCTTTCAATCCTTTTTAAGAGAGAAGCTTCAAAGAGAATTTTAGCTAATTTATGCCTTATGGGCATATTTTACCTTAGCAAGATAGGAAGTAAATTTGAGAATTATTTTTGCAGCTAAAAATTCTGTAAAGGGATTTCCAGGAAGAGGCCTTGTTTCAACTAAATCCATTCCTACGACCTTAGCCTGGGTTACTCTCTTCAAAATTTCCATAAGTTCGTACCAGTCAAGTCCACCTGGTTCAGGAGTTCCTACACCAGGTGCCAAGCCTGGATCAAGCACATCCAAATCAAGGGTAAAATAAATTTCGCCTTCCTTTAAAAATGTCTCTATTTCTTTTAAGGTACTCTCAAAAGATTTTTTTAACTCATGTGCAAATATAACAGAAAGCCCTTTTTGCTTTATTTCTAAAAATTCTTCTTCAGAGATAGCTCTTATGCCTATACTTAAAAATCTAAGTCCCTCATCATAGATATGTCGCATAATTGTAGCATGATTTATGGAACTATTTAAATAGGACTTTCTAAAATCAAGATGGGCATCAAGATGCAAAATTTTAAGTTGAGGAAAGCGTTTTTTAAAGGCTTTCACTATGCCCAAAGTAATAGTATGTTCCCCTCCAATAAAAATAGGAAATACTGCCTTATTTAACACTTCATCTGCCTTTGCCTCAATTTTATTTAAAGCCTCTTTAAGATCTAAAGGATATTCCTCTAAAGGATAGGTAAAAAAACCCAAAGTTTGATGAGGCACAAGAGCAGTTTCTTCATCAAAGAACTCTAAATTTTGACTTACCTTAAGAATTTCCGCAGGAGCTTCCTTTGTACCTTTTAACCAAGTGGTAGTTAATTCAAATGGAATAGGAACAAGGGCTACCTTGGCTTCAGGATGGTCCGGTAGCCCAAGAAAATTGATTTTCATTTTAAAGAATAATATTTTTTCTTTCTAAACGGATAAAATTCTCTACAGCTCTAATAGAGCGAGGAAATTCAAGCCCTCTATCAAGGAGTCTTATCTCGCTTTTCTGAATCTCAAATAACTCTGTAATGTCCTGAATAGCTTTGTCAACATCAAAGGGTTTACAAGAAAAAATATCTACACTTAGATAAAGTTTTTCTGGAAAGGTATGAATGCTTATATGACTTTCTGCTATAATCACAAATCCAGAAATTCCCCAATCTTCAGGTGTGGGAGCATAGTATTTAAACACATAGGGGGGCATAATTTTGGTCATCTCTATATCTTCAGGATATTTATTTAAAAAATCATAAATAAAATCCAAATTCATAAGCTTCTCTCTATTTGCACCATAACCATCTAAGATAAGATGTTGACCAAACCCATATTCCATACCCTCAAATTTTTTCATCTTCCCACCCCCACTTTTAATTGATCCCAAAAGATGGGCTATAAAATATATCATATTTTTTTTTTGTCAAGAGCCGTTATAAATTTTAAAGAACCATTTTCTACAGCTAAAAAAAATTAAAATCCTCTATTCTTTCTCTTTTTTTCTTTCAAATTTGCCTAATTGTTATCAAATTTTCTCCTCTTTTCAAATTAAAAATTTCTCCTATAATACATTTAAAGGTCAAAGATTATGATAAGGTATTGTAAAAATTTCCTTTTTCTTTTTTTCGTTATATCAGTAATTTTCTTTTATCCTCAAGTTGAGGGACAAGGTTTTTTTAAACTCATCTCCACAGAAAAAGAGATTGAACTTGGAAAGCTTTATTTACCCTCAGCAATAGATGAATATGAAGGTCTTTATCCCGATGAAGAAGTTCAGCAATATATTCAAAAGATTGGGAATAAATTAGCAGAAAAGAGCCTACGACAAATGCCTTATAGATTTAATTTAGTTAATGCTGGAATTGTGAATGCCTTTGCATTACCTGGAGGGCCCGTTATTATCACCAGAGGCATTTTTCTTACCTTAGAAAGTGAAGACGAGCTTGCTGGTATTTTAGGCCATGAGATTGGGCACATTGAAAGAAGACATCATGCTAAATTTGTGGAGAAGCAATTTGCTCTTTCCTTAATTTTACAAATAGGCTCTCTCTTATTACCTCAAAATTTAACAGGAGAGGTACTTTTCCAATTAGGTAAAATTTCAGCAGGTCTGCTTAGTTTGAAATTTAGTAGAGACCAAGAAAGAGAAGCTGATGAAAGCTCTTTAAATCTTCTATTAAAAGCTGATTATTCTCCAGAGGGGATGCTTAGGGTATTTGAGAGATTTAAAAAAATGGAAAAAAGTAGGCCCCCTGAGTGGCTATCCACCCACCCTCTGCCTGAAAACCGAATTAGAGAATGGAAGGAAAAAATAGAGGCCCTTAAACCCAGTGGTTCCTTTATAAAAAATACTTCAAGTTTTAATAGAATAAAAGAAAAGCTTTTAGCAACTCAACCCTCCTTTGCTGAGTTTGAAAAGGGCAAGAAAGCTTTAAATGAGAAAGATTATGAAAAGGCTAAAGCACATTTTAAAAGGGCTCTTGAACTCTATTCTAACAATGTGCCTGCTTATTTGTATTTAGCAAGAGTTTACTTAAAAGAGAAAAATTATCTGAGTGCCAGAGATGCGGCCTTTAAAGCTCTAAAACTTAACCCGGAATTATTTTCAGCACATCTTCTTTGTGGTATTTCAGAATTTCATCTGCAAAACTGGGAAAGAGCTTTAGCTTATTTTGAAAAAACTAAAAAAATTATTCCCTATGATGGAATTAGCTATTATTATGCCGGAAGAAGCTATGAAAATTTAGGCAATCTGGTTAGGGCAAAAGAAAATTATCAAAAGGCCTTAGAGATTGGGCCTAAGAATGCTAATTGGTATCAAGATTGTTATTACAGATACCAGCGCCTAAAGGTAAATTGAGCTTATGCTTTATCATTTTCCTGTATCTGGAGTTGAAACTTATATCTTTCTTCCCCCAATAGTGTCCTTTTTCCTTTCCTTCTTTTGTGCTGCAGGAGGGGTAAGTGGAGCCTTTCTTCTTTTACCTTTTCAGGTTAGTGTACTTCATTTTACTACCCCTGCAGTAAGCGCAACAAACCATCTCTTTAATATATTAGCCATCCCAAGTGGAGTCTATAGATACTGGAGAGAAAAAAGATTATATTATCCTTTAACCCTTCTAATCACACTTGGCACCTTTCCAGGAGTTATCATAGGGTATTTTTTGAGAATCTCCCTTTTTGAAAATCTAAAAAACTTTAAATTACTTGTGGGAGCTGTGCTTTTATTTATCGGTATTAAACTTTTATATGACATCTTTAGCCCACCTAAAGAAGCCCGTTTTTCTAAAGAAGCCCCAAGAACTATCAGATTTGATCATAAAGTTCTTTTCTTTGAGTATTCTGACATTAGGTACAAATTAAGTACCCCTTTAATAGTGTTTTTGTCCCTGGTAATTGGAGTTATAGGTGGAATTTATGGAATTGGTGGTGGAGCAATTATGGCTCCAATGTTGTTGGCCTTTTTTCAGGTCTCTCCTTATATCTTTGCCGGAGCTACTCTTTTTGGAACTTTCCTCACCTCAGTTCTTGGTGTAATTATTTATACCCTTGGAGGATATCCTCCAGATTTTTTCTTAGGCTTTCTTTTTGGACTTGGGGGTTTTTTTGGGCTTTATTTAGGAGCTAAATTCCAGAAAAAATTTCCTCAAAGGCTCATTAGGTTCATACTTACCACTATTTTGCTTTTTATTTCTCTTCAATATATACTAAGCTTCTTTAGTTCTTAGCGTAGAAGAGCTTTAATCTGACTTTTTTAAGCTCCTTTAAGGTCTCTAAAGGCAAATATTGAGTTATCTTTAATCTTTCAGCTATATTTTGAATTACTTCTAATCCCTCTTCTTCTTTGAAATGACACATAGTATAGAGATTATAAGGAAAATGAGGATAACTTTTTCGCAGATAGCAGTGGGTTATAAAGGAATAGGAAGCAAGTTCCTTGGCTACATCTTCAATACGCTCTTGAGGGACTAACCATGCCACCATAATATTTTTTCTATATCCCATCTTATGATGTTTAAAAAGCCCTGCAAATCTCCTTAAAGCTCCCCTTTTTTTCATACTCTTAAGCCAATCAAAAATCTCTTCTTCAGACATCTCTAAGGATTCAGCTATTCCTTTAAAAGGTTGTGAAACAAGAGGAAGTGGTTCCTGTAAAATTTTCACCAAAAGTTTATCTTTTTCATTAAAACTAAAAGATAACCATGTATCTCCATCAAATAACTCCTGTTCAGTAAAATTTCTATCATCCTCAAATATTACGGCAATTTTGAAAACTTTCAAAATGGGAAGGTATAGAAAATCTAAGGCCTCACTTTTTTGAAAGAGTTCTTCTGCCTCTTTTAGTAAATCCACATCTGGTGGAACAACCAAAGTAAACCACAGATTATAATCATGATTTCTTAAGTAATTATGGCTAACTCCAGGATGGGCATTTATAACACTAACAGCTAAATCTAATTTCTCTTTGGAAACTTTAAAAGCAAATAGAGAAGATCTATGTTGAAAATAAGAAGGATTAAAAATTGCAGAAATCTGTCTGAGTTTTCCTTCTTTTTGCCAGTTTTGGAGTATTTGAAGGACTTCCTCTTCTTCCAAACCTAAAGTTTTGGCAATATGTAAAAAAGGGCGCGATACCAAGGGGAAATCTCTTTGCAAAATTTGATATAATTTTTTTTCTGTTTCAGAAGTTAAGTAATTTTTAAGTTCCATTATAGAGGAAATTTTTTAGAAGTTTGAGCCTGTTGGGATGTTTTAATTTTCTTAGGGCATGCGCCTCAATTTGACGAATCCTTTCCTTAGTAACACCAAATTTTTGCCCCACTTCTTCTAAGGTATAATATTGCCTTTCACCAATCCCAAAACGAAGTCTTAAAACCTTCTCCTCACGAGCAGATAAAGTTTTTAAAAGTTCACGCACTTTTTCCGCTAAGGCTAAGGAAAATGTTGCCTCATCAGGTCTAAGGACACTATTGTCCTCTAAGAAGTTCTTAAGTGTAGAATCCTCATCTTCTCCTACTACAGTCTCTAAGGAAATGGGATATTTCATTATTTTAAAAATATAGTTCAACCTATCTACTGATAATCCAGTTTCTTTAGCAAGTTCCTCTATAGTAGGTTCTCTTCCATATTCTTGATAAAATTTGGTGTAAACTATTTTACTAATTTTATGAATGGCTTTAATAATATGCACAGGTACTCTAATTGTTCTTGTG
>JBKBMM010000045.1:0-7904 GCA_046295835.1 Caldimicrobium sp. | reverse complement strand
GAGGCCTAAAAGCTGAAGATTTTAGAAAAAATCATCCCGGTGGAACCCTGGGAGAAAGACTTAAAGTAAAAGTAAAAGAAATCATGCTTACAGGAGAAAAAATCCCCATTGTCAAAGAAGGTACCCCTTTGACCACTGCTATAGAAGAACTTAATAGGAAAGGTTTAGGGGCAATCCTTATTGTCAATTCATTAGGACATCTTATTGGGATCTTAACAGATGGAGATTTGAGACGACTCATCACTAAATATAAATCTCTTCCTGAAGTAAATATAGAAGAGGTGATGACTAAAAACCCAAAAAGAATTGAAGAAAATAGACTTGCTGCAGAAGCCTTAGAATTAATGGAAAAACATCAAATTACTGTGTTACCTGTGGTAAATTTCGATGGACACTTGGTAGGCATCCTCCATTTACATGACATCCTTGGTAAAGGAAGTTTTAAGTTTCTCCTCTGAGAAATTCCTCTAAAAGAACTCTAACCTCTTCATAAAGTGTTTCCACACTTTTCCATGCAGGAATAGTAATATAATTAAAAAGAGACAAAATTTTGTAATAATTTTTAGCAATTTTTCTAAGAGAATCTTCTTTTTCAAAAAGACTTTTTTTATCCCCTCTTTGGGTGATTCTTTTTATTGCCTCTTCTGGGCTTAGCTCAAAATAAAGCACAAGATCAGGCATAGGTGAAAAGGTTTCATTTTTTTTCAAAAGCTCTAAAAGGGTTTCTTCATCACCTTGATAAGCTAAAGTAGAGAGATAATAACGATCAAGAATTAAGACCTTTCCCTTTATTAAGGCAGGTAAAATAACCTTTTCTACATGTTCTTGCCTATCTTTTAGAAATAAATCTAAAAGCTCTGAAGAGGTCGCTTTTTTATTTAGCAAGAGGTTTCTAATTTTTTGACCGTAGAAACCAAGAGTTGGCTCAAAAGAAAAAAGGAAATGGCTAAAGGCTTTATCTTCCCTAAGCTTGTTAAAGATTGTGGTTTTTCCCACCCCATCAATCCCCTCAAATACAAAAAGTTTCCCCTTACGAGAAAACTCCACTTCTAATCGAGATTTAAGAAAGTCTCTATTCTCAAAAGTAACTTCCACATAGAGGGTATCTTTCTTTTTAGCCCACTCTCTTAATAAGGGATAGTCTCCCTTTCCTAAGGAGGCAACTAAAAGATGTTCCTCCCAAATATTTTCCAAAAGATTAATAAATTTTTCTGAATAGCTCTCCATTTTTCCAATCTCATCTATAAAAACAATTGATCTTTCCTTTGAGGCAGTCAAATCTCTCTCTAAGATTTCAACAAATTTATTTAGATTCTCTACAAAAACTATGTATTTTCCTACTGAGGGACTTTTCCTCTGAGAGTAACCTACCAAGTCTTTTCTTCTTGCAAGAGGCAATCTAAAGGAGGTATCTTTTAAATAAATCAAATCAAAGCCTATTCTTTCGTTATTTTCTCTAAGCTCTTTAGTTATAAAGCCTGAGATTTCATAGGTAAGATTTAGCTTTGAGAGGTAATGAAAGAGATATTCAATTAAGGAGGTTTTGCCTACACCAGGATTTCCATAAAGAATTAAGGCTTTTCTTGGGGACTTAAGAAACATTATTTTTTAAAAGACCTTGAGTCTATTAATACATAAGTTGCTCCAAGGCCTCCATCACAGGGCCTTGCTGAGGCATAGGCTAAGATATACTTTCTGTAAGGTCCTCTCTCTAACCATTCCTTTACCTTGTTTTTAAGTACAGGTTCGCCTTTAGAGGAAAGCCCTCTTCCATGAATAATAAGCACACAGGTTAATCCTTTTAGAAGGGCCTTTTTAATAAATTCTTCCAACAAGATTTGAGCCTCTTCTACAAAAAGTCCTCTTAAATTGAGTACCCCTTGTACAGAAAATTTGCCTTCCTTAAGCTTCCACAATATTTCTTTGCTCACCCAAGACCTTTTTCCTTCTATATATTCTGAGGTAAGGGGAAGTTTGATATCAATTTTAGGTGGTGGCCAATCTTTTTCTGAGACAAAAAAAGGGTTCTTAGGACTTAAAACAAAGTAATAATTTTTTTCTTTTAGAGGATTTACCTTTTGAATAAGCTCTTCCCAGGATTTTGCTTTAAATGGAAAAGGAAAATCTTCTTGATTAATTTTAGAAGGGGGAACCCCTAAAAGTTCCCCCAATTTTTTAAAGGGTTTTGACATGTTTATTTTTTAAGGCCCTTTTCAAAAACTCTTTCAGCTTTTGCTGCAGATGTTTCAGCCTTTGCTGCTGCTGCTTCAGCTCTGTTTGCAGCCTCTGTAGCTTTATTTGCAGCCTCTATAGCTTTTTGTGAAGCCTCTTTAGCCTCTTTTGCCTCTACCTTAACGGTATCTAATTGAGACTTTAAACTTTCTACCTGAGCCTTAAGCGCCTTAAGCTCATTTTCTAATTTTTTGCAGCAATCAGGCTCAACTATGGGTTGAGGTGCAGGTTTAGCCTCTACAGGTTTAGCTCCCGCCTTTTCTGCTACCTGAGGAGCAGGGCAACTACACGCAAATAATAAACCTGATCCTACTACCAGAGCTCCCAATTTTAAAAGTAAGTGTCTCATAGTCACACCTCCTTTTTTAGTGGATTTAAACCTTAATTATCCCTTTATACAACCCATAGGTAAAAGTTTTGCCACCTTTTTTGTTAATCCTGCTTTACAAGTAGCTTCAATTACTAAAGAGACATCTTTATATGCTTCAGGTGCCTCTTCAGCTAATCCTTTTTTAGACTTCCCCATGACAATAATACCCCTTTTTCTCAATCTTTCCACAATTTCATCTGCTCTAAAGGATTTTATAGCCTGATTTCTACTCATAGTTCTTCCTGCACCATGGCAAGCAGAGCCAAAGGCCTTTTCTTCACCTTCCTTTGTACCCACTAAGATATAAGAAGCTGTACCCATGGAACCTCCTATGATTACTGGCTGGCCCACCTTTCTATAGGGAATTGGAAGTTCAACTCTTCCAGGCCCCCAAGCCCTTGTTGCCCCCTTTCTATGAACATAAAGCCTTCTCTTTTTCCCATCTATTTCGTGATATTCCACTTTACAAGTATTATGGCTTACATCATAAAGAAGCTTTAAAGGAGTGTTGGGAAAGATTTTATTAAAGACTAATCTTACTAAGTGGGTAATAACTTGTCTGTTAGCTAAAGCACAATTGATGCCACAACACATAGCCTTAAAATAGGCCTTACCCTCTTCAGACTCAATTGGGGCACAGACAAGCTCCTTTTCCTTTATGGGAATTCCATATTTTCTTGAGGCCTTGGCTAAGAGGGGAAGATAATCTGTGGCAATCTGATGCCCTAAAGCACGAGATCCACAGTGTATAGTAACAACTACCTGATTCTCAAAAAGACCAAAGGCCTCTGCAACGACTCTATCAAAGATCTCAGCCACATATTGAACTTCTAAATAGTGATTCCCTGAGCCAAGGGTTCCCACCTGACGATGTTGCCTTTTTTTTGCCTCAAGGGAGACATAACTGGGATCAGCCCCTTCCATACATCCCTTTTCTTCGGTAAAATCAAGATCTTCCCAAAGTCCATAACCTTGCTCCACTGCCCATTTGGCTCCACCCACTAAGACCTGGTCTAATTCCTTGGGTGATAACTTTATTTCCCCCTCAGAACCAACCCCAGAAGGCACAGTTTCAAAAAGTTCTTTAACTAATCTCTCTAAATAGGGGTCAACCTCATTTTTTGTAAGAGGAGATAGAAGTGTTCTTACCCCACAGGATATGTCATAACCTACGCCTCCAACAGAAATAATTCCTCCCTCTTCAGGATCAAAGGCTGCAACCCCTCCAATAGGGAAACCATAACCCCAATGGGCATCAGGCATAGCTATAGAGGCTTTCACTATGCCTGGAAGTTCTGCCACATTGGAAACCTGCTCATAAACCTTTTCATCCATCTCCTCAATTAATTTTTCACTCCCAAAGATTTTCCCAGGAACTTTCATGTTCCCACTCTTGGGAATCTCCCACTCAAAATCTGATATCTTTCTTAACTTCTTAAGCTCCATAGTTTTTTATAATAGACACAAAATTAACCCTGTCAAGAGAGAAAAATAGCACCTAACCATTTGTAGTCTTGACAGGTTTAAAGAAGCTGTCTATACTACTCAAAGAGGCACTTATTCCCCAAAATTTTGGAGGCTAATTATGGAAATGGACAAAAAAAAGGCAGTTGAAGCTGCTATATCTCAAATTGAGCGCCAATTTGGTAAAGGCGCTATTATGAAATTGGGTGAAAGTGAGAAAAAGGTAGAAGTAAGTGTTATTCCATCAGGGTCTCTTTCTTTAGATATTGCTACAGGTATTGGAGGTATTCCCAGAGGGAGGATTACAGAAATATTTGGAGCTGAAGCCTCAGGAAAAACTACCTTAGCCCTTCACATAGTTGCTATGGCACAGAAATTAGGAGGCGTTGCAGCATACATTGATGCAGAGCATGCCCTTGATGTGAATTATGCAAGAAAACTTGGAGTTAATGTGGAGGAACTTCTCATCTCCCAACCAGACACAGGGGAACAAGCCTTAGAGATAGCTGAAGTCCTTGCAAGAAGTGGGGCTGTAGATATCATTGTGATTGATTCTGTGGCTGCCCTTGTACCTCGAGCAGAACTTGAAGGAGAAATGGATGAACAACAAGTGGGACTTCAAGCCCGTCTTATGTCTAAGGCAATGCGTAAATTAACCGCTGCTATCTCAAAAACTAATACTGCAGTTGTGTTTATTAATCAGACTCGTATGAAAATTGGGATGACAAGTTTTGGAGGCCCGCAGGAGACTACTCCAGGCGGTATGGCCCTTAAATTTTTTGCCACCCTTAGAATAGAAATCAAGAAAATCCAAAGTATTAAAGAAGGTCAAGAAACTCTTGGCAGCAGAACCAAAGTAAAAATTGTCAAAAACAAATTAGCCCCACCTTTTAAAGAGGCAGAATTTGATATCTATTTTGGTGAAGGGATCTCTCGCGAGGCAGAACTTATTGATCTTGGGCTTGCCTTTGGAATTATAGAGAGAAGCGGAGCTTGGTATGCTTATAAAGGGGAGCGCTTAGGGCAGGGGAGAGAAAATGTGCGCCGTTATCTCAAGGAAAATAAAGCCCTGGCAGATGAACTTGAACTTAAAATCAGAGAACTTGCAGCCCTCCCCCTCTTAACGAGCTTGCAAGAGGAACCACCTTCAAAAGCAACCACAAAACAAAGCCCCAAAGAAGCTCCTCTCTAAGCTATCATGCTAAGGTCTCTTAATCTTTCAGAATTAGAGAAAAAACTATCCTCCTTAACACTTCTTGTTGTGGGAGATATTATCCTTGATCGCTACTTTTGGGGGAAGGTTGAGAGAATATCCCCTGAAGCCCCAGTCCCTGTCTTTGAACTCAGAGATATTACCTATAGCCTTGGGGGAGCAGCTAATGTAGCTGCCAATTTAAGAGGATTAAAGGTTAAAAATGCACTAATGGGCGTTGTGGGAGATGATGAAAAAGGGGAGATCTTAATTAATTTAGCAAGGGCAAAAGAGATAGATACCTCTGGAATTATAAAGGATAAAGAGCGCCCAACCATTCTTAAAACACGAGTAATTGCCCAATCTCAGCAGCTCTTGCGCATTGATAAAGAAGAGAGAAAACCCTTATCTCCTCAACTCCAGCGAAGCTTCCAAAAAATCTTTGTAGAACTCCTCGATAAGGTAGAGGGGGTTATTCTTTCAGATTATGCCAAGGGGATGTTTCTACATGAAGGCTTTTGTAGTTGGCTTATTCATGAGGCAAGGAGGAGAAATAAATTTGTGATGGTGGATCCGAAGAGTGCTGATTGGACAAAATACGCAGGGGCAACAACCATTACCCCCAATTTAAAAGAATTTAAAGAGGTAATCCTTAAAGAACATTTAAAAGAGGAGGTTTTTGATGTGGTCTCCTCCTTTCTTTGTGAGAAATATCAGCTTGAATTTTTGATAGTAACCCTTGGAAAAGAAGGGATCTATCTTTATGATCCCAAAAGGGGAGGACTTAAGCTTCCATCACAGGCAAGAGAAGTTTACGATGTCTCAGGAGCAGGAGATACAGTGATAGCAAGTTTTTCCTCCTTTTATGGCATAGGATTGCCATTAGAGCAGGCTTTAGCCTTAGCCAATATTTGCGCAGGAATTGTTGTAGGTAAGGTTGGTACACAGCCAGTCTATTGGGAAGAAGTAATTAATTTTTTAAATTCAAAGGGCACAAAAGGGGCTGATAAAGATTAATAACTTTTTGGAGGGTAGATATGGGCAGAATTGCAAGCCTTAGAGCAAGGGAAATTTTAGATTCAAGGGGAAATCCCACTATTGAAGTAGAAGTGCATTTAGAGAGTGGTTTTTTTGGGAGGGCCTGTGTGCCTTCTGGAGCCTCAACAGGCAAATTTGAGGCCTTAGAGCTTAGAGATGGAGATAAAAAACGCTATTTAGGAAAGGGAGTGCAAAAGGCAGTCTTTCATGTAAACGAGATAATTGCTCCTCAATTAGAGGGATTAGAATCCACTAAACAAGCAGAAATTGATGCCTTCCTTTGTGAATTAGATAGTACAGAAAACAAAGGAAAACTGGGGGCTAATGCTATCTTAGGAGTTTCCATGGCTATTGCCCGAGCCTCAGCTGAAGAGTTGGGAATACCTCTTTTTCAATATTTGGGAGGACAAAGGACAAGGCTTCTTCCCGTGCCTTTTATGAATGTGCTGAATGGAGGAGTCCACGCAGATAATCCCTTAGATTTTCAAGAATTTATGATTGTACCCATAGGTGCAGAAAAATTCTCTGAAGCACTAAGAATGGGGGTAGAAACTTATCAAACCCTTAAACTTCTATTAAAAGAAAAGGGCTTGTCTGTCTCCTTAGGAGATGAAGGAGGCTTTGCACCACTTATTACCACTCCTGAAGAGGCATTAGAATATTTAATGTTAGCTATAGAGAAGGCAGGCTATAGCCCAGGAAAAGATATTGCCCTTGCCTTAGATGTGGCAGCATCAGAATTATACAAAGAAGGAGTTTATCACCTAAAAGGTATTGGAAAAACTCTAACAAGAGAAGAATTAGCAGAATACTATGAAACCCTCTGCCAAAGCTATCCTATTATTTCTTTAGAAGATCCCTTTGCAGAAGATGACCCTGAAGGATTTAAAATTATCACCCAAAAACTTGGAGAGAAAATTCAAATTGTTGGAGATGATCTCTTAGTTACTAATCCTAAAAGAATTAAATGGGGCATTGAGAATAAACTATGTAATGCAGTGCTCATCAAGCTAAATCAGATTGGTACAGTTACAGAGACCATATCAGCAGTTGAGTTAGCCTATAGAAACAACTGGAGAGCTATGATTTCTCATCGTTCTGGTGAAACAGAAGACACCTTTATTGCAGACTTAGCTGTAGCCTTAAATACTGGGCAAATTAAAACAGGTGCCCCTGCCCGCTCAGAAAGAACCGCAAAATTCAATCAACTCCTAAGAATTGAAGAATACTTGGGAAATGCTGCAATCTATGCGGGAAAAGATATCCTCAAGAGATGACACCCTTAGTAGAAGAATTAATTAAAAAAAGCGCAAAAGACCCTGCCTTAGAATTTTACTTAGAAACTGAAAATTCCTATCACTTAGAATTTAGAGACTCTCTTCCCTATTTAGAAGAAGAACATAAAGAAACCTCTTTATCTATAAGATATATAAATGAAGAAGGACTCTGTGGCATAACCTATACCCTTAATCTTTCCTATGAGGAAATAGACTCCTCCATTTCCTTAGCCAAAAAGCTTTCCTCCTTTGGCAAAAGCTCCCTTTACCCTCCCTTTTCTACCTCTTATCCTGAGGTTTTAATACCTCCAAGTAACCTCTCTCCTAAGGC
>JBKBMM010000044.1:0-8003 GCA_046295835.1 Caldimicrobium sp. | reverse complement strand
GTCTACATCTTTTGCATAAATCATTAATGGAAAAGACAAAAAGATTACAAAGAGAATCAATTTTTTTTTCATCTTCACCCACCTCCTTTATTTTTAAGTTACCTAACCTATTTACAATATTACAAAAGTTATGCCACTTATCATTTCAGGTATAAAGAGCTAAAAGTCTTTAAAGAAAAAAGATGTATTCTTAGGTATCAACAAAATTGTCAAGATTTTATAAAGCAAAAAGACTTTTTTGTTTAGGTGTATGGTCAAGTACATCTTCAATGTCCTTAAAGATTTTAATAATACCGTATACACCATCGTATCCAGCTTTAGCAAAGACTTTTCCTTGTCTCACCTTTTTAATAGCTAATAATAACTTTTCCGGAAGAACCTTGGCAAGCTCATCTTCCTCTTTTTTTAAAAGAATATCAAATTCAGTTCCCACTTTTTCAAGATATTGAAGATATAATTTCTCTATGGTTTTAGTATTAGGGTTAATTTCAAAAACTTCAGCCAAAATTTCCATTAAAGGGACTAAATGTACAGAGTAAGGGCTCTTTTCTGGAAGGTAATTTTCTGGTCTATCTGCTAATTGTTCAATTCTATGTAATACTCCTATAGTTAAGGGTTCACCACATTTAGGGCATTTATATCCTAAAGCTATGGTTTCTTTGGGGGTAAGAGACACTTTGCAGCTTCTATGTCCATCTAAATGATATTTTCCTTCTTCAGGATAAAATTCAATGGTATAGGCAATTTTCTTATATTTTATGGCATTAACAAAATTTTCATAGGTTAGTGGGTAGAAAAAGGCTGTGGCTTCTCTTCCTATTTTCCATGGTGAGTGGGCATCAGAATTGGAGACAAGGGCTATATTATCAAGCTTTGAAATCCTCCAGTTCATTTCTGGATCTGAGGAAAGCCCAGTTTCAATGGCATAAATATAAGGGGTTGCTTCTCTAAAGGCTTCTTCTAAAGTGTCAAATCCAGAAAAGGCTCCAAAGACTGAATACCAAGGAGTCCAAGCATGTGCTGGTATTATTAAAATCTCAGAAGATATCCTTATTAAATCTAAAACAATCTTTTCTGCAGTAATTCCAAAGGTGGGTCTTCCATCTGCCATTAAATTTCCAAGTTTTGAAAGATAGAGATTGATCTCTTTAACAATTTCAAAATTTGGAGCAATAAGAATTAGATGCATTCTTCGATTGGAAAGATTATTTTGAGAAAAGATTAAAGAAATTTCAGCAGACAACACAAATTTAGGAAAATCTATTCCCTCCTTAGTAACATAAAACCCTGAAGTCTTATCATATTCAAGATAGTTTTGCAATTCTTGAAAATATAGAGGATGAGTAAAATCCCCTGTGCCGATTAAATGAATACCTTTTAGTCTTGCAATTTTAGCAAAAGTCTGAGGCTCCATATTTTTGGAGCTGGCTCTACTATATTTGGAATGTAAATGAAAATCTGCAATATAAGTATTTTCTAAAATTTCTTTGGGAGGAATCTTTAGATTACGCATTAGTAAAAAACTCTAATCAAAGCCAACTTATAAGTAAGTATTACACGGAAAATTCCTTTTTCAAGCTAAAGGATATCAATAATAAAGGTATAAATCTTGCTTGTCAAAAAAGATGGAATATATTTACTTCAAAATGGAAAAGATCTTGTCCTTAATAAAAAAGGAGATTTCACATATAGAGGAAGCCTTAAGTAAGGAGAAAATCTCTCAACATCCTTTTATAAATCAAGTTAGTGAGTATGTGATTTTTGCAGGGGGAAAAAGAATAAGGCCTTTACTCTGTGTGCTATCCTCTAAGGCAGTAAACAATAAGACCTTTGATGAAAGGCTTTATGAGGTGGCTCTACTTTTTGAATATCTCCATGCAGCTACACTTTTACATGATGATGTAGTTGATTCTGCTGAATTTAGAAGAGGAAGAAAGGCTGCAAGAAATCTCTGGGGAAATCAGGCAACCATATTAGTGGGTGATTATCTCTTTGCCAAGGCCTTAAAAATTGCAAGTACCCTTAAAAATCCAGAAATCATGGAAGTTATTACTGATACCACTTTACTTCTTAGTGAAGGAGAAGTTTTACAACTTCTTCACTTAGATGATACCGAAATTTCAGAAGAAGCTTATTATGAGGTCATTTTCCGGAAAACTGCAGTACTTATGGCTTGCAGCTGTAAAGTAGGTGCATTGTTAGGAAATGCTTTTTCCTTTGCAGATCATCTCTATAACTATGGATATAGTATTGGTATGGCCTTTCAGATTGTTGATGATCTCTTAGATTATATTAGCTTGGAGACGGGAAAAGATCGAGGTAAAGACTTTATGGAAGGAAAAGTAACACTGCCTTTTATTTTGGCCTATAGAAATGCAGATCCTTTAGAAAAAGAAGAACTTTTAAGACTTCTTAAAGAAAAAGAACCTGAGCAAAAGGATTTTGAGAGAGCTTACTTTCTTATTGAAAAAAATGGTGGTTTTGAAAATGCCTTTAATAAAGCCAAAGACTTTGTAAAAAAGGCAAAAGTAAGCTTAGAAAACCTTCCACCCTCACTTTATAAAGACTCCCTTCTTTTTCTTTGTGATTATTTATTAGAAAGAAAAAAATAAAAATGAAAGCTTTATTAAAACTAATAGTTTTTGATTGTGATGGAGTTCTCTTTGATTCAAAATTAGCTAATAAAGAGTATTACAATTTTATTTTAAAGGAGGCAGGAAGGCATCCCCTTACAGAAAAGGAACTCGATTATGTGCATATGCATTCCTTACCTGAATGCTTAGACTATCTATTCAAGGATTACCCTGAGCTTAAATCTAAGGGAATAGAAATAGCTAAAAAAACATCATATGCTCAATTTTTCTCCTATATGAAAATAGAGGAAGGATTAGAGGAGCTTCTCTCTTGGTTGCATAGTAGATGCTTTATTGCCTTATGTACCAATCGCACTACTTCAACGGAGCCCCTTCTAAAACATTTTAATCTTTATCATTATTTTCACCTCATTCGTACAGCTTTAGATTACTCCAAAAATGACCCTAAGGCGTTACAATCTATATTAGATCATTTCAGGATTAGCCCCTCTAAAGCCCTTTATATCGGAGATTCTACCATAGATGAAAAACTTGCCTTAGCTTGTGGAGTTCCTTTAGTATCCTATAAAAATCCCACGCTTAAAGCTATAAAGATAGTTTATCATTACCATGAGCTTAAGTCCTTTCTATTACAAAACTTCCATTTTGAAGATATCTCTCTTTAAGCCTTTCATATACCTGTAAAAAAATCTCTGAGGCAAGATAATTTGTGCCCTTTGGAACAAGAATATAAAGATTTTTTATAGCCCTGGTAAAGGCAACATAAAGGAGATTAAAGATTTCCAAATCCTTCTGAATTCTTTCTGTGTAATATAATTTTCTTATATGTGGTGGTAAGTCTTCTTTTTTTCCACGGTATATCCCCTCTTTGGTAAACAAGCTGAAGAGAGGAGGTCTATAGGGTCTTAAGGTAAAATTAAGGGGAATAATTACATTTTGAAATTCAAGACCTTTAGAGAGATGAATAGTAAGAATTTGAATAGACTCTTTTTCTTCAGGAAGATTTAATCCTTCCTTTTCTGAATAAGTTTCCCAATTCCTTACAATACTCCAAAGATCGGTTTCTTTTGAGATCTCATGAAGAATGAAACTTAAAAACTTATATAAATAGGGTTTTTCATCTGGAAAGAGGTTTTCAAGGGAAAAGGTATTAACTACATAACGTAGGTATTGATAAAGATTTAAGAAATTACCTTTTGTTAAAGGGTTTTCAAAATAGGTTTTCCAAAGCTCATCTTCATAAACTTGTAAATACTGGCTAAGGGTAAAAGACTTGTTAGAATAGTGCTTAAATTTTTGAAAATGGGATAAAATTTCCCTTCCTTTGTCTTTTAAAATTCCAAGGAGAACTGTAGTTATAGAAATCTCGTCCTTGGGATCTATTAACAGTTTTATATAGGCTAAAAGGGTATTTAAAAGCGGTGATTCTTTAAGCTTTAGAAGAGAGCTTCCCACAACTTCAAAGCCACAAGAGATAAGATAAGAAGATAGCTCAGAAATATCTTCATTTTCTCTAAGTAAAATGGCTGTATCCTCAAGCAGGTTTTCTTCCTGCAACTCTCTTAAAATTTTCTCTATTCTCTCATAAATAAACTTTTGCCTATCTTTGGAAGAAAGTTTTTTTGGGAAATTAGTAAAATCTATAAACTCAACAAAAATACTACCATTCAAATTTTTAATGGAACTTTGGGTAATATGTGAAAAAAGACCATCAAATTCCTTCATAGCATATTCCAAGAGATCTTCTTCTCTTTCTTTAACAGTTTTACCAAAAACGACCCTTTCTAAGATCTTTTTCTTGAGTTCGCCATCTTCTTTTAAGAGAGAGAAAAATAAGTTATTAAAGGAAACAATATTTTCACAGCTTCGAAAATTATGTGAGAGAGGTGACAAATAGAGTCCATATGGCTCAAGAGTTTCTTTAACTGATTTCATTAAAGAGGGATCTGCTCCCTTCCACCTATATAGACACTGTTTGGAATCGCCTGCTATAATAAAGAATTTTCCTTGACTTATGAGGTCCTCAATAATTGGGCTTAAGGCGATCCATTGAAGTTTATCTGTATCCTGAAATTCATCAATAATAAAGGCTTGAAGATTCCCCAATTTTAAATAAATCCATGGAAAAAAATTTTCAGTGATTTGGCTAGCTAACTTTTCCTTCCATATACCTAAATATAGATCTCCAGTATCTATAAGTATTTTTTCAAGTTCCTCTTTTAATAAACTCCATAACTTAAAATAAAAAAATCCCCTTTGAAAGGAACTGCTCTCTCCAGAAGGTGAAAGTTCATTTTTTTTAAAGAAGATAAACTCTTCCTTATAAGTTGAAAGCTCTATTACTTTATTTAATTCTCTAAGAAGCTTAGCTTTAAAATTAAGACTAAGGGAATCTTCTTCAGAGATGAGAAAATCCACAAACCTTCCTAAAAAAGTCCAAACTTCCTCTTCCTGGGTAGCCCTATCGAAAAGGGCTAACAAAGCCTTTTCTAAAAGAGAAGTTTCAAGGATAGATTTAATGCGAAAATTAGGGGGGAGATTGAGTTCATAGGCTAATCCTCTAAAAAGTTTAAGTAAAAAACTATCAATAGTTTTGATTTCTAAATAATCATAATTAAGGAAGATCTCTTCTAAGCATTTTTCTGCTTCTTCAGGGGAGAGAGCTGTCTCCTCTGCAATACTTTTACCTTTCTCTGTTTGCAAAATTATTTCCTTTAAAAAGGAGATGATTCTTTCTTTCATTTCATAGACAGCTTTGTTGGTAAAGGTAGTAGCAAAGATTTGCCTTAAGGCCTCGGAGTTTTGAGAATAGAGTTTTTTTAAAAGTTTTAGATAAAAAAGGGAAAGTTTATAAGTCTTTCCACTTCCAGCACTGGCCTGAAAAAGTAAATGCATGTTAAAAAATTATCACAAATTGAAGTATTGACAATTAACCCAAGTTAGATAAACTTTTACTGATTCCAGCTAATTTATATCTTAGAGGTTTATATGGCTAAACTTGACCCTTTCTTTAAACTGATGGTTGACACAGGAGCCTCAGACCTTCATTTATCAGTGGGCAATCCCCCCCTTCTCCGACTTCATGGAGACCTGCAAAGAGTAAAATATAAAAATTTAGAAGAGGATGAACTCAGGGAGATGCTTTATGAAATTGCACCTGAAGAAGTGATAAAGAAATTTGAAGAAGAGGGTGAAGTTGATTTTGGGCTTGAGCTGCCAGGATTAGCTCGTTTCAGGGTAAATTACTACAAAGAGAGAAGGGGTATTGCTGCAGCCTTTAGAATTATACCTACAAAAGTAAAAACCATTGAGGAACTTGGTCTTCCCTCTATTTTAAATAAATTAGCCTTACTCCCTAAGGGATTAATCCTTGTAACTGGTCCAACAGGATCAGGAAAATCTACTACCTTAGCAGCAATGATTGATTATGCCAATCGTATGCGTTATGATCATATTATAACTATAGAAGATCCTATAGAGTTTGTTCATGAATCGAAAAACTGTTTAGTAAACCAAAGGGAATTAGGTAGCCATACTAAGAGTTTTGCCAATGCTCTGAGAGCAGCTTTAAGAGAAGATCCCGATATCATCTTAGTAGGAGAAATGAGAGACAAAGAAACTATAGCCTTGGCAATTGAAGCCACTTTAACAGGACACTTAGTTTTATCCACCTTACATACCATCTCTGCTGCTCAAACTATTAATCGTATCATAGATGTTTTCCCTCCAGAGGAACAAGCTCAAATTAGAACAACCCTTTCTGAAGCAATTAGAGCTGTAATTTCCCAGACTATGTTTAAAAGAATTGATAAACCAGGAAGAATAGTTGCTACAGAAATTCTGATAGCCACACCAGCAGTTAGAAATCTCATCCGTGAAGGGAAAATTCATCAAATACCTTCTATGATTCAAACAGGTAAAAAATATGGTATGATGAGTTTAGACGATTGTATAATGGAGTATTTAAATAAGGGGATCATAAGTCCCGAAGAGGCCTTTATAAAATCTGTTGATAAGAGCAGATTTTTGCCCTATGTAAAGAACAAAGAAGCTATTGATTTTACAGAGCTACCAGGATAAAGTAAATGCTTACAGAGAAGGATATAAAAGAAATAATTTCAAAGTTAGCCTTTTGTGAGCCAGGCATTTCAGATATTTTTATTCTCTCGGGTTATCCCTTTCAAGTTTTAGTTTATGGAAAGGTTAAAAACATTATCATATCTGAATATCCCATAGAGGTCTTAACTCCCTTCCAAGTAGAAGAAATAGCTTTTACAATGCTACGAGATAAACCTCATCTTTTTAAGAAACTGCTTGCAGATGGTTATGCGGATTTATCCTATTTTTTGGATGACAATACCCGTTTCAGAGTAAACATTTTCTCCCGTCAACGCACATATAATATTATAATGCGAAAACTTGACAGCAAAGTTAAAAGTATCGAAGAACTTAAGCTTCCAGAAGTTTTTTATAAAATAGCAAAAGAGAAATATGGTATTGTCTTAGTTACCGGGGCAACAGGCCAAGGTAAAACTACCACTTTAGCAGCTATTCTTCATGAGATTAATAAAAATGAACCTGTACATATAGTAACTTTAGAAGATCCTGTAGAATACCTACATTTGCCTATCAAAGCTACTATTAATCAAAGGGAACTTGGCACAGATTTTTCCAGTTTTGCTGAGGGTTTAAGAGCAGCTTTAAGGCAGGCTCCCCATGTGATCTTAGTAGGAGAAATTCGTGATAGAGAAACTATGGATATTGCCCTTTCAGCTGCAGAAACTGGACATCTTGTCTTTTCTACCCTTCATACCATTGGAGCAGGACAAACCATAAATAGAATTATTGGTTTCTATGGGAAGGATGAAGAAAGCCAAATTAGACAGAGATTAGCCTCTGCCTTAAGATGGGTTATAGGCCAAAAGTTATTACCTAAAATTGGCGGAGGAAGAGTGGCAGTTTTTGATATCCTCTATAATACTCTTCGCACAAGAGAGATCATACTTAGTGGCGAGGCTGAAGGTAGAACTTTTTACGATGTTATGTCCCAAGGAGGACCCTTTGGAATGCAAACCTTTGATCAAAATTTAATAAATCTTTTTAAGCAAGGCTTGATTGAAGAGGAAGTTGCTTATTATCATGCCCTGAGAAAAGATATTGTGGGAAGACATATAGAACTTATTAAAAAAGAAAGAACAAAGGAAGAAATCTCAGTAAATTTAGAAATTGAAGGAAAGGGAGTAAAATTTGGGTCTTGAGTTAAAATATCTCTTAATAGAAAAACCTGTAGCCTTAATCTTTTGGGATTTGTGGGAAAATTTTGAGACTATTGTACCCTTTTTCCAAGGGGAAACCGAAATAAAAAGACTTGAAAATTTTGAAGACTTTCAGGAGTGGGTAAACTTCCTT
>JBKBMM010000043.1:0-8003 GCA_046295835.1 Caldimicrobium sp. | reverse complement strand
ACCCTTTGTAGTACAACCTTCATAATTTTGGATCTCAGTAATACCCTTTTTATAAGCTCTAAAATTCATTTCAAAAAGATGAGACTTACTCTTGCCTAACATCTCCATTAAAGCCTTTTTAAAAACCTCTTCTGTAAAAAATTGGAACAAACCATTAAAGGCTCCTAAAGCACACATATTTAAAGCTAAAGGAAAACCAATTTCTTCAGCCCATGTATTAAAGGGAAGCCAAAGTATTCTTTTACCCTTAGAGAGATCTTTTAAATCTGAAATTTCTTCTTTTTTTACCAAATCACTATTAACCAAAGCCATTCCTCCTTTTTTAAGTCTGGGTAAAAACTTAATTAAAGAGGGTAAATTAAAGAGGATGAGGAATCCAGGTTCATAAACTAAGGGAGAGGCAATTTCTTTTTGAGCAAGTACCACAGTACAATGACAGGTACCTCCTCTCATCTCAGGTCCATAAACAGGCAAGAAAGTAGTATTAAAACCCTGTAACATGGCAGCTAAGGCAAGCAAATTACCTGCAAAGAGAATTCCCTGCCCACCAAATCCTGAAAGTATAATTTCATATTTCATATCTTACTCACCTTCTTGAATGTCTTTAAATACCCCTATAGGAAAGACCTCTGTTAATTCATCTATATATTTGTTTGCAGAAATTGGGTCCTTTTTCCAATTAACTGGGCAGGCTGATAAGACCTCTACATAAGAAAAACCTTTGTTTTCTATTTGATATATAAAGGCCTTTTTTAAAAGTTTTTTAGCAGAGAGTACCCTTTGTGGATTATTTACGGCAACCCTTGCAGAAAGGGCAACTCCCTCAAAATTACTTAACATTTCTGCTATTTTTAGAGGATACCCATACAGCTGAGGGTCTCTACCTGAGGGGGTAGTTGTAGTTTTTTGATAAGGAGGGGTTGTAGGAGAAACTTGTCCTCCTGTCATACCATAGAGGGTATTATTAATCATCAGAGCAGTAATTTTTTCTCCTCTTGAAGCGGCATGAAGACTGTCTCCTAAGCCTATTGCTGCAAAATCACCATCTCCTTGATAGGTAAAAACAAGTAAATCAGGCTTGGCTCTTTTTATGCCAGTTGCTGCAGAACAGGATCTCCCATGAGGGGCCTCAACTATATCAACATCAATATAAAAATATAAAAAACAAGAACATCCTATAGAGGCTATTCCTATGGTCTTTTCTCTTATCCCAAGCTCGTCTATAACTTCACAAAGAAGTCTATGCATAATACTATGATGACAACCAGGACAATAATGGAAAAGGGTTTTTTTTAAGCTTTTGGGGAATTTAAAGACCTGAGACATTTCTTTATCTCCCTTTCAATATCTTCTGGAAAAGGTAAAACACTTGGTGGATAAATTTTGGAAATTATTTCTCCTCTCCCTTGAAGGGAAATAGTAACATCCTCTACCATTTGGCCACAATTAAGTTCAAACACCATAAATTTCTTTTTTCTTTTACTTTCAGCTAAACTTAAAAGCGCCTTTTTTGGAAAGGGAAAAAGGGTAATGGGTCTAAAAAAACCCGCTTCATATCCCTTTGCACGTAAATTAAGCACTGCCTCCTTACAAATTCTTGCCATAGAACCAAAGGCAATCACAATCATCTTTTCATTACCTTCGATTAATCCTTCAAAGCAAATTTCCTTTTCCATTTTTTTATATTTATGTAAGAGTTTAAGATTTCTCTCTGCCAATTCCTTTGAATCAAGGAATAGACTTTTTATTACTCGAGAAGGCCTATCTTTTGCCCCTGTTAGAGCCCAATCCTCCTTGGAGATTTTCTTAATCTTTATAGGTTTTAATTCCAAAGGTTCTTTCATTTGGCCAAGTATTGCATCTGAAAGGATCATAACAGGGTTTCTATATTTGTCAGCAAGCTCAAAAGCTTTAGCAGAAAGTTCATAGGCTTCTTGGCAGGTATAAGGTGCAAAAACCAAAAATTTTCCATCACCATGCCCTGGTGCTTTTACTGCCTGAAAATAATCTCCCTGAGAGGCTTCAATACCACCAAGTCCAGGTCCTCCTCGCATTACATTAACTATCACACAGGGAAGTTCAAGGGCAATTAAATAAGAAAAACCCTCACTCATTAAAGAAATCCCTGGACTTGAAGAACTAGTCATAACTCGTTTCCCCACTGCGCTTGCTCCAAGTACCATATTAATGGCACTGGTTTCAGATTCTGCTTGTAAAAAAACTCCTCCTCTGCGAGGAAGCTCCACACTCATAATCTCAGGAATCTCATTTTGAGGAGTTATGGGATATCCAAAGTAACATTCAACTCCTCCTTCAAGGGCACCTAAAGCAATAGCTTCTACACCCTTAACCAATACCTTTCTATTTTTCAAAAGATTCCTCCTCTACAAAAACTACCTCAGGACACATTAAATAACAAATCCCACATTGTGTACACTTATCTGGGTAGAGAAAACTTACTATCTTATATCCCTGCTGATTTCTTTTACCAGAAAAACCAAGAACTTTTTTTGGGCAAAATTCTATACAAAGACCACAAGCTTTACAACGCTCTTCTAATATTTTTAAGACCATTTTTTTAAGAAATTTCCTTTAAAGTCTCTTCTAAAGTGAACATATTTTCTACATTATAACACTTAAAAGGCCTATCTTGGAGAATTTGTGAAATAAGTCCTTTAAGGACCTGTTTAGGCCCAAGCTCAATAAAGAGGGAGACACCTTGAGAATAGATATTTTCAATCACCTCAATCCATCTCACAGGTGAGGTAATTTGTTTTTTCATAAGTTCTTTGATCCTTAAAGGATCCTTTTCTGGCTTTCCACTAACATTACTTACAAAAGGTATTAGAGGAGATCTAAACTCTAAAGTTTCTAAAAAATCACTAAATTCTTTTTCAGCATCGCTCATCAAGGGGCTATGAAATCCTGCACTCACCTTTAGTTTTACTACTTTAGCACCTTCTTTTTTTACCCTTTCTGCAACCAAAGTTAGCTCAGGCTCCTCACCACTGATTACCAATTGTTTAGGAGAATTATAGTTTGAGATTATGACAAGTCCTGAGACTTCTTTTAGGATTTCTTCAAGTCTATATATTGGGAAATTTATGATGGCATACATTCCTGAAGGTTTTTCTCTTCCTGCTTTACTCATTAATTCACCTCTTTTTTTAACAGCAAGCAAAGTCTCCTCTAAAGTAAGAACTGAAGCAGCATAAAGGGCACTAAATTCCCCAAGACTATGCCCTGCAACAAAACTTATTTTATTAAAAAATTTATCTTGGGAAGCTTCCTTAAATACCTCATAAGTACAAATATTAATAACTGTTAGACATACTTGGAGATTTTCTGTTAAGGTTAATTCTTCTAAAGGGCCTTCAAGGACCAATTTTTTAATAGGTAAATTTGTAAGGGTCTCAGCATAGGAAAAAATCTCTTTTGCTTTGGAAAATTTTTCATAAAAGTCCTTTCCCATTCCAAGATATTGTGAGCCCTGCCCTGGAAAGACAAGTGCTATCATTTATTCTTCCTCTTCTCCTACTTTTTCAGGTGTTACCTCCTCCAATTCTTCTAAGATCTTTATTTCGTATTCTTCTGCTGGAAGTAACTCTTCAAGTTCTGCAGAATTACTCATTTCAATCTTAATTAACCATCCTTCTTCATAGGGATCTTCGTTTAACAACTCTACTTCATCAAGTACCTTTTCATTTACAGCTACAATCGTACCAGAAACAGGCATATAAAGATCATAAACTTCCTCTACACTTTCAAGACTGCCAAAAATATCATCCTTTTCATATTCTTCCCCTTCTTCAGGTAGATCAAGATTAATAATTTCAATCTCTTTTGCTGAAAAATAATCTGTGATGCCCACCTTTACGATCTTTTTTTTCTCTTTTTTTACCCAAAGATGTTTTTCTGTATAGAGCCGGTCTTCCAAAATTCTCATTTCCTTCCTCCTTTTTACCCAAGATTTATTCCTTAATCTGCTTTAAAATTTCCTCAGCAACAGTATCCACTTTTATAAACCACTTTTTTAAAATTATCAAGAGGATATAGATTATTATTCTATGGAATAAATTAGAGCCCATTCCAGTTCTTTGGATTAGGAGAGAGGTTCAAAAATTGCAAAAGTCTCTCCACAAAGTCTTCTATTAATTCTTGCAAAGTTCTGGGTTTAAAGTAAAAGCTTGGCATAGCAGGGAAAATTACGCCACCAGCTAAGGTAAGATGGAGCATATTTTGAAGGTGTATGGCGTTAAGTGGAGTTTCTCTTACAACTAATATAAGGGGTTTTCTTTCCTTGAGCATTACATCTCCTGCACGAAGAAGAAGATTTCTTGCTTGACCTGTAGCAAGACCAGATAAAGTCCCCATAGTACAGGGAATAATAACCATAGCAGAATATCCACTTGAGCCACTTGCAGGAGGTGCACTTATCTCCCCTTCTTCATAGACAACCTTTGCATATTCCCTAATTATTTCCCAGGGCTTTTCTAATTCGTGCTGCCAAACCAATTTACCTGCCTCAGTAATAATGACTTCAGAAGGAACTTCAAGTTCCCGAAGTCTCTTAAGAAAAATAAAGGCATAAATGGCTCCACTTGCACCAGTTATTCCAACTAAGAGTTTTTTTTCCATTTCATAGCCTCTTTTTTGGCAATTTTATCCACTTTTTCATTTTCTGGATGCCCCTTATGAGCAGGTATTTTAATAAAAACAACCTCATGAAATTTTAACCAATTTTCAAGTTCTTCCCAAAGCTCTCGATTTTTTATAGGTTTTCCCTCTGAGGTTTTATACCCATTAACTTTCCATTTAGGGAGCCATTCAGTTGCTCCTTTTACCACATACTCTGAATCAGTATAGATCTTAATCTTTTTCGGCTCTTTAAAATAGGAAAGGGCTTTAATAACTGCTAAAAGCTCCATCTTATTATTAGTGGTGTATGAAAAGGAACCACTCAAAAGGACATCCTTTCCTAAATTCTTTATTAACACCGCATATCCACCTGGACCTGGATTTCCAAGAGAACAACCATCTGTATAGATTTCTATTTCTTTCAATTTTCTTTTTCTCCCATCTTTTTACCTACTCTCTAAAAGTCTTAAACGATTACTAAATCTAAAACCCTTTAAAAGTAAATTTCTTTTGTATCCCAAAAATCTTCCTTGAGCAAGAACCCAATGAGTTTGGCCAAATCCTTCAGGAAGGAGTAATATTTTCAAAGCTTCTTTATCTTTAAAGGAGCCCTCTGAGACCTCCAAAAAGACCTGGTCAATTCCAAGGGAAGCCAGATAAGGAGCCTGCTGAGTAAAACCAAGATTTAAAAATCCATAACGCTCACCAAGCTCTTTTAAATAGGTAAAATCTACATGAGAAGTAATATCAATATGACCAGGTTTAAAATAAGGATTTCCTACTACTTTATGTTTATAATAACAGAGAAGAGTTCCTGCTTTTCTTTGAGGATGATACAGATCTTGGCGGGGATAGCCATAATCAATTATTAAAAGAAGTCCTCTTTTCATTTTTAAAGCCAAATAAAGGTAAATTTCCTCAGCTTTTAAGTTTACCTCAGCACGGTAACCATCCTCCCATAAATTAAAATAAGGAGAAACCCTTTTGAGAATCTCAGGCTCTGTAATTCGCTCAAAAATTTCAATCACCTCATTTTCTCTAAAAATAACCCATATCTCGTAAAGTTCCTTATCTCTTTTTTCAATCACATGTACAGGAAGGGCATCAAAAAGTTCATTACATATAAAGATTCCCTCAAAGCAAGGTAAATCTCCAAAATGTTCAAACCATTTTACATGACCCTGAAAAGAAGAAAGCATCTCCTCTTGAATGGATCTAAGAGCTGGAAAAGGCTCTATGATGTAATAGGGAAAGGAAAAACCTTTATTTTCTAAATAACTTAATATATCCAAAGCCAAATATCCTGCCCCAGCACCTGCTTCCACAATTACAAATTGCGAAGGTCTATCAAGAATTTCATATACTTCAAGTACTTGAAGAGCCAAGGTTGCCCCAAAAACTCGGTGCACACAAGGAGCAGTTATAAAATCTCCTCTCTTACCTGGTATATTCCCCCTGGCATAATACCCATAATCCTCATGATAAAGGGCAAGTTCCATATACCTTTCAAAGGGTAGTGGTGATAGTTTCTGTAATAAAGGCAAAAAACCCACAAGTTACCTCAATTTATGCTTAAACAATTTCCAACATTTTCTTTACTGCCTGATAAGCCTTTGAGCGAATCTCTTCCTCTAAAATAACTTCAAACTCCTCCTTCTCCAAGGCATTTAATACATCCTCTAATCTTGTTTTCTTCATAGAGGGACAAAGCATTTTATCTGGTGCTGGGTGGTAAAATTTTTTATTAGGATTTTCTTTAGAAAGGGGATACAAAAGCCCAATTTCTGTACCTATAATAAATTCTTGGTGGGGAAGCTCTTTAGCAAGTCTTAACATTCCAGAAGTGGAAGCCACATAATCTGCAAGATCAATCACTTCAGGCCTGCACTCAGGATGCGCTATAAATATTGCCTGGGGATGAAGCCTCTTTGCCTCTAATACCTCCTCTGGTGTAAGCATATGATGAAAAGGACAAAAACCCTCAAAGTAAATTATTTCCTTCTCAGGAAAAAATCTTTGTACATACCGTGCAAGATTCATATCAGGAAGCATTAAAATTCTTTTATCAGGAAAGGTACTCACCACTTTTACTGCATTCGCCGAGGTACAACAGATATCACTTAGGGCTTTAACTTCAGCTGTAGAATTAACATAAGTTACCACAGGGACTCCTGGATTTTCCTCTCTAAGTTTAACTACATCTTCAGGTGATAACATTCTTGCCATATCACAACATGCCCCTGCTACGGGAATTAATACCTTTTTATGAGGTGAGACAATTTTAGCTGTCTCTGCCATAAAGAAAACTCCACAAAAAACAATAATCTCTGCATCCGTTTTACTTGCCTTTAAACTAAGCTCTAAAGAATCGCCCCTTAAATCTGCAATATCTTGAATTTCTGGAGGCTGATAATTATGAGCAAGAATAATTGCCTTCTTCTCCTCCTTAAGTTCCATGATTTTTTCCATAAGTTTTTCTCTCTCCATAAAATCCTCCCTATCCTCTACCCTTTCCTACCTTAAAATAACCATAAACAATAAATTATATTTTACAATTTTTCCAAAGCCTTATTTAAATTTTCAAAACATTCAAAGGGTACATTTAAATTTCCAAAGCCTTTTCCCAATTTTATATCTGGCTTATTTGCCCCATGGAAATCACTTCCCCCTGTTACTAATAAATTAAAATATTTAGCCTTTTCTACTAAAAACTGGGTAAATTCTTTTTTATGGTCTGTGTAATATGCCTCAATTCCTTTTAGCCCCATTTCCACCAAGGTTTCTAAATATTTAGTTAAATCTTCTATCTTGAGTTTCAAGGTAATTGGATGTGCCAGCACAGGGATACCTTTGTTTTCAAGTATTTTTTTCATGGCTATCTCTGGTTCTAAAATAGCTTTAGGTACATAAGCTTTAGCCCCCTTTTTTAGATATTTCTCAAAGGCCTCTTCAAAATTTTTAACTACACCCTTTTCAACCAAAATCTTTGCAAAATGAGGTCTTCCAATTTCTCCCTGAGCTACAGTGGAAAGTTCCTCCATAGTTATTTCAATTCCCAGATTTCTTAGTTTTTCAAGCATAAGGGCATTTCTTTTAGCCCTTGCTAATTGCAGTTCCTTTAAGGTTTCTTTTAATAGGTTTACCTCTGGGGTTAAAAAATAACCTAAGAGATGAAAATGTCCTGGGCCATCAAACTTTACACTTATTTCAACGCCGCAAAGAAAATTCAAGTTTTCTTCTTTTGCAGTAAAATAGGCTTCCTCTAATCCTATTACCGTATCATGATCAGTTAAAGCCAGGGCTTTAATTCCCTCTTTTTTTGCCAAATATATCAATTCTGAAGGTTTTAATGTACCATCTGAGGC
>JBKBMM010000042.1:0-8986 GCA_046295835.1 Caldimicrobium sp. | reverse complement strand
GCAGTCTCGCTGAAAAGGGAGATCCCAAAAGATATCCTCTACCTCGGCCCCTGTTAGAGGAAGATAATTTTGATTTTAGTTTTTCTGGTCTAAAAACTGCAGTATATTTATTAGTTCAAAAGGAAGAAAATCTTTCTAAAGAGGATCTATGTGCAAGTTTTCAACAGGCTCTTTGTGAGGTTTTAGTAGAAAAGACATTAAAGGCAGCAAAACTATTAAAAGTGCCAAGAATTGTAGTCTCAGGTGGAGTTTCTGCTAACAAATTTTTAAGAAAATTATTTCTTGAGAAGGCAGAAAAAGAAGAGATATATTTCCCGCCTTTGAAATATTGTACGGATAATGCTGCTATGGTAGGCTTTATTGGTTGGATAAAGTGGAGAAAAAAAGAATTTGTAGATTTAACCTACGAACCTTATTCCAGGGCTATTTTTAAAAGGGCTCACCTTCCTCATCCCCTTTAAGACCTAATTCCTTAAGCTTTTTTTGTAAATAAGTTCTTTCTAAACCTATTTCTTTTGCTGTCTTAGAAATATTACCTTGATAAAGTTCAAGCTTCCTTTTAAGGAATTCTCTTTCAAAAAGTAATTTTGCTCTTTTAAAATTTCTTTCTTCAAACCATGGTTCACTCTCTATTTTATTAAAGTCACCTCTCCCAAGGGAATATAAAAACTCCTTAGGTAAGTCTTCAGGCTTTATTTCTTCCTTGGATGTTAAGATAACTAATCTTTCTAAAAAATTTTTAAGTTCTCTTACATTTCCAGGCCAAGAGTATTCTTGGAGAATTTCCATCACTGCTGGGGAAAGAGTTATTTTTTTTAAGCCCACCTTTATAGCAATTTCTTCTAAAAATCTCTCACAAAGAATGGGAATATCCTCTTTTCTTTCTCTCAAGGGCGGGATATGAATAGGAAAGACATTTAGTCTATAATATAAATCTTCTCTAAATTTTCCTTTTGAGATTTCCTCTAAGAGATTTTTATTAGTTGCAGCGATAATTCTCACATCTATTTCTATAGATTTTTGGGCACCTAATTTTTCCAACTTTTTTTCTTGAAGTACTCTCAAGACTTTCGCCTGAGCAGAGAGATTCATGTCTCCAATTTCGTCTAAAAAAAGAGTGCCTCCCTGGGCTTGTTCAAATTTTCCCTTTTTAGAGGTCTTTGCATCAGTAAAAGCACCTTTTTCATAACCAAAAAGCTCCGCTTCAATTAAGGTTTCCGGAATGGCAGCACAATTTACTTCTATAAAAGGACCTTGAACCCTCTTGGAAGATAAATGAATAAGACGGGCTACCACCTCTTTTCCTACACCTGATTCTCCTGTAATTAAAACTGTGGTATCTGTTGGGGCAACTTTGTTTATCATCTCTTTAATTTGAACTATAGCTTTTGATTTTCCTATTAATTCTACTTCTCCAAATAGTTTAGCCCTAAGTGCTTTATTTTCTTCCTCTAATTTGGAAAATTTTAAGGCATTTTCTAAAGATACAAGGATTCTCTCGTAGGAAAGGGGTTTTTCAATAAAATCAAAGGCACCTAATTTGATACTTTTTACAGCACCTTCAATAGTTCCATGCCCAGAAATAATTATTACCGGGAGGGATGGATAAAGCTCTTTTATTTTTTTTAACACCTCAAAACCGTCCATATCTTTTAGCCATAGATCAAGAAAAATAGCCTGAGGTGCCCTCTGAGAAAGAGCTAAAAGCGCTTCCTTTGCCAAAGCGAAGGTTCTTGCCTGATACCCTTCATCCTGAAGAATACCACCTAAAGTTTCAAGTATACCTACTTCATCATCTATTACCCAAACCTCTATCATACTTTTAGTATAATACTAAATATTGAAAATTCAGCTTTAAAGAAATAAAGAGAACTTCTCCCCATTTACATTTATAGTTCTACTGCTATAATTCAGTATTTAGATGCTTGAAGAAGAGAGAATTGCCTCCTGGAAAAAGTTAAAAAATCTTGTTTTAGAAAGAGATTTAGATGCCCTATTTTTCTCTTCCTATCCTAATGTTTTTTATCTAAGTGGTTTAAAAGCTTCTCAGGCCTTTTTAGTTTTTACTAAAGAAAAAGCCTATCTTATAACAGACGCAAGATATTATGAAAGGGCAAAAAACTTAACTCATCCTTTTTTAGAAATACAACTTCTTGTAAATGATCCTTTTAAGTTTTTAAAAAATTTCTTTCACACCCAAAAGCTAAAAAAAATAGGCTTTGAAAAAGATAGAGTTTCCTGTGAATTTGTGGAAAAACTTAGAAGTAAAAAATATAGACTTATTGGTCTTTCTCAACCCTTAAAAGAACTACGCATGTTGAAAACCACCTCTGAGAGAAAAAAAATTAAAGAAGCAGTTAAAATTACTGACAAAATTTATAAAGATCTCCTCTCTTTTATTAATGGGGACTTAATGGAACTTGAGATAAGAGGAAAGATTGTGGAACTGGCTTTTAAATATTCTGCAGAGGGTGAGGCCTTTCCTTCCATAGTTGCTTTTTCAGAACACTCAGCTATTCCCCATTGGGAATCATCAAGAACCCCTCTTGGGAAAAAAGGTCCCTTGCTTATTGATATGGGAGTTATTTATCAAGGATACTGTAGTGATTTTACAAGAACTCTTTTTTTAGGAAAAGCCGATAAGGAGTTTAGAAAAATCTATTCCTTTGTTAAAGATGCCTGGTATAAAGCCTTTGAAAAGGTTAAGATTGGTGTACCTATATGTGAATTAGATAAAGTAATAAGAGAGTATTTTCAAGAAAAAGGAGTGTTATCCAATTTTACTCATGCTACTGGCCATGGCCTTGGGATTGAAATTCACGAATATCCTCGAATATATTTTTCTCCTAACAAAAAAAACTCAAAAGAAGAACCTCTTATCGAAGAGGGAATGGTCTTTACTATAGAACCAGGGCTGTATTTCCCTGGCAAATTTGGTATTAGACTTGAAAATGTGGTTTTTGTTGAAAATGGAGAAGGTAAAATTTATTCAGAAATATCTTTAGATTTGTTAGAACTCTGAGAGCAAACCCTTAGCTTTTGGTATTCCCTCTTCAGCAGTCTGTGTGCTTCACTAATTTTTCCCAGTAAATTTTCTGCAGATTTTAATTCCCGACCAAGCTTTTCAAGATCTCTTTCAAGCTCAAAAAGGAATTTTTCTAAATTGGCAAGATTTTCTGCTAAGGAATACTCATCTACCTTTTTATTAAATCTATCCCAAAAAAAGTGTATAAAAAGAAGCACTGAGAGTAAAAGCGAGTATGGAACTAATAAAATCTTTTCCTTTTCTAAGTCTTCAAAGATCCTTCTTTGTAAAAAAGGAAAAAGGCCATCTGGACAAGCCATGATAGCTATCCCAATGCTTTTTTCATCCCTTAAATAGGGTGAGAGCTCTTTTGCCCTTTGTCTGATATTCCTAATTAACTCTCTTTCTTCTTCTGGAAGTAGCTTTTCCTTTTGTAAAAGCTCAGGTTTAATGAACTTAGAATCTATAGGAAGATATCTATCTTCTTCAACCTTTAAGGCAAATTCTACTTCACCGTCTCCTATTTTTAAATTACGTTTTAAAAGATGGTCTGGAAGGAGTGAAAGCGCCTCCTCTAAAGCCCTTTCTGCAGATTGTCCAGATTTTCTGCCTATAAATATATGACTTATTTTTAGAATTTCCTCCTTTAGATTTTTAAGGATTTCCTCAGTAAGGTATAATTTTTGAATCTCTCTCCTAATTTCAGTTAAATCATTGAGTCTTTCTCGCAAGGTATAAATGGGCTCACTTAGTCTACTTTCAAAGTAGCTCCTAAGTTTATAATAGATCCATATAAAACCTGTTAAAAGGACTAAAAAAATGAAAAAGAGAAGAAGAATTAAGAAAAAAATTTCCTTCATAGAGCTAAATTTCTAAGATGGAAGCAATCTCCTGAAAATATTCTTTCTATTTTTCCTTCTTCACTTTGGAGTAGAAGTGCCCCTTCATTATCTACATCTATGGCTTTCCCTATAAAAACCCTTTCAGAAGAAAGCACCTTCACCTTTTTACCCAGAGTATCACTTAAGGTCCTCCAAATAGGAAGAATTTGATCTTTATTTAGTAGCAATTCTTCAAAATATTGAAGAAAATTTTCTAATAAAGGTAGTCTTGAAACCTTTTGGTTCAATACCTCAGAAATAGAAATAGCAGGATATAAAAAATCTTTTGAAGATACCTCATTATTCACATTTACACCAATTCCAATCAAGGCATAAAGAAGAAGATCTACCTCAGCTTTAATTTCCAGTAAGATACCTGCAACCTTTTTTTCTAAGAGAAGTACATCATTAGGCCATTTTACCTTAGCTTCAAGATTATAAGTTTTATTAATAGCTAAGGCTGCCGATACAGCTGATAAATAAGTGAGAAGGAAAACCTCTTTTAACGGTATAGGATATCTAAGAATAAGGGTAAACCAAAGGCCACCTAATTCTGACTCCCAAACTCTTCCCAATCTTCCTCTTCCCTTGCTTTGCCTTTCCGCAATGACTATAGCTTTTTTTTCTTTCTCAGCAAGTTCTTTAGCTATGTCCATAGTAGAAGTTGTAGATAAAAAATAAAAGACCTCCTCAAAAAAAATGCTTTTTTTAATAAGATTTTCCAGTTCTTCTTTTAAAAAGATATCTTTATTTTCCAGAGCATATCCCCTTTTGTAAACTTTGATAGGATAACCTTTTTCTTGAAGCTTTTTTATAGCCTTCCAAATAGCAACTCTACTTACACCAAAGAGGCGGGAGAGTCTTTCACCAGAAACTAAATCTGTTGATCTTTTGAGGGTTTTGAGAATTTTTTCTTCCAAAGGGGTATTTTGAGGAAGTTTCATTTTAATCAAAAGGTTTTACCGTATATGCCGGGGGCGGGATTTGAACCCGCACGGAGTTGCCTCCACTGGATCCTGAATCCAGCGCGTCTGCCTTTCCGCCACCCCGGCATCACCTTTAAAATTCTTTAATAATCTTATCTAAAAGAAGGTTCTTAGTCAAGAAGAAAGAAGACTTAATTCTTTTTTAACTTTTAAAAGCAAAGGTAAAGATAGAGCCTGCAACCCTATGGAACAAATAACAAGTAAATATAAAGAGAGGTTATACACAATACCCAAAAGAAAACTTCCTAAAAACCAAAAGCAACCAAAAAAGGCATAAAAGAGGCCAAATCCAGATCCTCTTTTTTCTCTTGGTAAGATTTCTGCAATCACTGCTCTCATAATAGATTCTTGCGCCCCTAACCCTATCCCCCAAAGTATTATTCCAACTAATATAAAATAAAGCTTCTGAGTTAAAAAAATTAAAGGAACTCCAAAGATAGAAATTAAGGATGCCCAAATAACTACTACAAAACCCTTTCTATCATAGAACCATCCGAAGATCAAAGCAGAAAGGGCATCAACTCCCATAGCTAAGGCATAAAAAAAAGGAATTAATTCCTTAGAAAAGTGGCGTAGACTTTGAAAATAATAACCAATAAGTGGAAAATCTACAAAACCAGCTCCTATAAAAGATAAGCCTATTATATATAACCAGAACCCTTTGGGAAATTTTTCTCCTTTAATATTTTCTTTAGAGATCTTAAGTTGAGGAAGTTTGGAGGCAAATTTTTTGGCTATAACTAAGGTTGTCAAGGCCAAAAGGGCGGGGATGATCAAAAAAAGGAAGGCCTCTTTATAGTTTCCTTTTTTAGCAAGTATATAGGCAACTATAATAGGTCCTAAAATAGCTCCAATTTGGTCTAAAGCCTCATGAATAGCAAATCCCTTACCTCGGCCAAGCTGACTTACAGCAAAGGAAAGAAGAGTATCTCTTGCTGGAGTTCTTAAGGCCTTTCCTGCTCTCTCTAAAACTATGAGCAGTGCTGCAAGATCCCATCTATCTACTAAAGCAAGGGCTGGCACAGCTAAGAGATTTATTGTATATCCAAAAAAGATAAAGGTCCAATAGGCTTTAAGCTTATCAACAAGAAAACCTGAGAAAAGTCTCAAACCATAACCAATAAATTCACCCAATCCTGAAATTAAGCCTACAAGAGGAACACCTGCCCCTAAGAGGGCAAGATATGGACCAATAATACCCCTTGCACCCTCATAGGTCACATCACTTAAAAGACTAACAATGCCAATTAAAAAGAGGAAGAAAAGTTCTCTTTTTATCTTCTATCTCTTTAAACCAAGTTTTTGTATAATGGTTTGATAACGGAGAAAATCTGTTCTTTTAAGATATTCAAGAAGAGCCCTTCTTTGTCCTATAAGTTTCATTAATCCCCTTCTTGAATGAAAATCTTTTTTATGAATTTTCAAGTGCTCCTCTAATTGTTTAATTCTTGCAGTAAGTAAGGCTATCTGAACTTCAGGAGAGCCAGTATCCTGAGAATGTCTTTGAAATAGCTTAATAATGTGTGCCTTAACTTCTTGGTCTAAAGGCATATCAAACCTCCTCAATTTATTTTTTAAGCCTGAGAGCGGATCACCCTACCCCCAAGCATAACATTAAAAAATTTAAGCATAGAATTTTAAAAAAGCAAGTTTCCTTGACAAATAAATAAAAAATACTAAATTTAAATCAAAATGTTGCATTATTTAATTTTAGCTTTCCTTATTAGTTTTTTAATCTCTCTCTTCATTATACGCCTTTCATATAAATATCGAAGACTTCTTAATGAAAATCTTCATCAAGGTCCTCAAAGATTTCATCAAATTCCAGCACCTCGATTGGGCGGCATAGGTCTCTTACTTGCCCTTTTAGCAACAACTATTCTTGCCTTTATTAAAGAGGATGCCTTCAAAAGGGAATATTTTTTCTTATTTCTCACTGCTATTCCAACCTTTTCCATAGGACTTCTTGAAGATTTAACAGGTAAAATAAAGATCAAATGGCGCCTCACTTTTATAGCTCTCTCTGCAGCTCTGGCTTTTTTTCTCTTATCTGCTCAAATTCTTCGCTTAGATCTCCCTTACATAGATTCCCTTTTATCTATGACCCTTATCTCTTTTTTCTTTACCCTTTTTGCAGTAACAGGTGTTACCAATGCCATTAATATTATTGATGGTTTTAATGGACTTGCCAGCATGGTCTCTATTATTATCCTCTTAGCATTATCTTTCGTAAGCTATAAAATGGGGGATTATTTTCTAACAACTTATTCTCTTTCCCTAATTGGGGCCATGGTAGGCTTTTTTATTTTAAATTATCCTGCAGGATTTATCTTTCTTGGAGATGGTGGGGCCTATTTAACAGGTTTCTTTATAGCAGAAATTTCCATACTCTTAGTTAAAAGACATCCTGAGGTATCTCCTTGGTTTCCTTTCTTAGTTTGCCTTTACCCCATTTTTGAAACACTCTTTTCTATTTATAGAAAAAAATTTTTAAGAGGAATTTCTCCAGGGGTCCCTGACGGTCTACATCTCCATATGCTTATTTATAAAATCATAACTAAATGGCTTCTTGGAGCTTTTGCTGATAAAACCTTAAGAAATGCCCTTACCTCACCTTTTCTATGGGCCTTGGCTATGATTAGTGTAATCCCTGCCCTTCTCTTTTGGAACAATACCTTATATCTCTTGATCTCAAGCCTTATCTTCTCTTTATTTTATGTGTATTTTTATTGGAAACTTATTTATATAAAAATGCCAAAATATCTTCGTAAAAAATAATTATGTTAGAAACATTAAAACTTAATATTACCAGAAAATTTCTCCTCTACTTAAATTTACTTCTTTTTCTTTTGCTCTTAATTCCCTGCCTTCTTTTGTTTAAATATTTAGAAAGTATATTTTTACAACAAGCAAAAAAACAGGCACTTACAGTTTATCAACAAATTATAATTACCCGCAAATGGATTGCTGATCACGGAGGAATATATGTAGAGAGATTACCTTGGGTTACTGAAAATCCTTATCTTAAATTAGTAGGTGAAAAAACAAAATTATTAACTTTAGAAGGAAAGGTTTTAATTAAAAATAATCCTGCTGTGGTTACAAGACAGCTTTCAGAACTTGCTAAGGAAAATAATTTATACTGGTTTAAACTTACCAGTCTAAAATATTTAAATCCCTTTAACAAACCTGATGAAACAGAAAAAAAGGCTTTACTTCTCTTTGAAAAAAATAATTCTATAGATGAGTTTATAAATATAGAAAGGCTTAATAATCATCTATATTACCGATTAATAAAACCTATAAAAACCGACAATTCCTGTCTAAAATGCCATGCCTCTCAAGGATTTAAACCAGGGGACATAAGAGGTGCTATAAGTATTTTCATCCCCTTAGATGAGACCCTTGTTCAAATTAGCTATTACAAAAAACTTTTTATTGTTGCCTTTGCTATTTTTTGGTTAAGTTTAAATTTTACCATAATCTTTATTTCAAATCGTTTTATTTTTAAACCTCTTTACTGTATTATTAGTACGCTAAATACTATAAGAAATTTATACAAAGGAAAGATAACCAAAACCAGGGAAAAAAATAATTTTTTTATTAATGAATGGCAAGCTATATTAGATAGTATTTATCATTTTCTTAAAGAAATTAACTCATATCAAGAAAATATGGAAATCAAAATAAAAGAAATAACTAAAGATTTAGAAATAAAAAACCAAATCCTTGAAAGTTTATTAGAAAAAAGGAAATTTTTAATGACTAATATGGCACATGAGATAAAGACCCCACTTACATGTATTAAAGGAAGCATTGAATATATATCTCATTATCTCAAAGCTAAAGAAGCCTTCGATCCTGATGATTATTCAAAATTAAAGGAGTTTTTAGAGATATCCAGACAGAACTTAAAGAGACTTATACAACTCTTTCACATGCTTATTGACTTAGAAAAATATGAAGCCAATTTATTAGAGTTAGAAATTTCAAGCTTTGATTTAAAGGAAGTTATAGAGGAAACTATATATAATTTAAAGGGGATGAGTTACAAAAAAGAAATCACTTTTGATATAAATCTAAAAGGTGAACTC
>JBKBMM010000041.1:0-9021 GCA_046295835.1 Caldimicrobium sp. | reverse complement strand
CCTTATTTTAAAACCTTCTCTTTCAAGCTCTTCAGTTAAGGCTTTAAGCAGGGTATTATCCTCTCTATTACTCAATCTGTACCATAGAGAAAGAGCCCTTTTATCTGGAACGCTAAGTCTTAACGCTAAGCTTTTTTCAATTTTTCCAAGAAAAACAAGTTCTTGAACCTTTTCTTTTTTAAAGAGGTTAATTAATTTCTCCAGTTGGCCTATGTAGATTTGATAGACTTTATCTACTAAAGTTTGAAGTTTTTTTTCCTGTCCCTTAGAAAAAGTTATGGCTATTACTTTATAGTTTAACTTTTTTAGTTCCTGAGCTAAGATTAAAGGAAACTCTCCTTCTCCAGAAATAAGGCCAAGTTTAGATGAGTGTTCCTCTATATCAGACATCTTCACTTTCAAAGGGTTTACGTCTCATAATCCCTTGTTTAGAGGGATTTTCCAAAAATTCTACTAATCTTTTTACCAGAGGGTCCTCTCCGAAGATATCTTTTAGTTCCTGAATAACCTCTTTTAAGGTGGAAGGTCCGTCTAAAAAAATGCCCAAGGCTTGAGAGATTTTACGAATCTCTTCTTTTCCCATCCCTGCTCTTCTCAGTCCAACCAAATTTAAACCTTGAATTTTAGCAGGAATTCCAAATACCTTTACATAAGGTGGTACATCCTTATCTACTCCACTTAATCCACTTATGAAGGCAAAACTTCCAATTCTGCAAAACTGGTGTACTGCTGCAAAACCTCCAAACACAACCAAATCATCTACTTTTACGTGCCCTCCTAAGGTAGCATTATTAGACATGATTATAGAATTACCTAATTGGCAATCATGTGCTATATGCACATAGCTCATAAGCAGACAATTGTTACCTATTTTAGTTATACCTACATCCTTTGGAGTTCCTCTGTGAATAGTGACAAACTCTCGGATAATATTGTTATTTCCAATTTCTACAAAGGTTTCCTCTCCTTTATAAGCTAAATGTTGTGGAGGAGTACCAATAACTGTAAAAGGACCAATTTGATTGTTTTCTCCTATCTTTGTATGGCTTTCTATATATGTATTTGCCTTTATAATAGTACCTTTGCCAATGTAAACCTTAGGACCAATGTAAACATTTGGCCCAATTTCAACTCCCTCTTCTAATTCTGCAGATTTATCAACATAGGCAGTAGGATGAATCTTAAGCATTTTTCACCTCTATCATTGCTGCAATGATTTCTGCTTGGGCAACTACTTTCTCTTCTACCTTGGCAGTAACAGTAGTCCTTATAATATGTCCCTTCTTCTTAAATTTTTCTGCCTCAATGATAAGAGTATCTCCTGGATAGACAGGATTTTTAAAGCGCACATTTTCCAAGCCTGCTAAGACAAAGAGCTTTTCCTTACACTCAGGATTGAATTTTTTTAAATAAATAGCGCCTGTTTGGGCCATAGCCTCTAAAATCAACACTCCTGGCATAATGGGATTGCCAGGAAAATGCCCTTGAAAATAATATTCATTATGACTGACCTGTTTTATGGCTTTAATATATTCCCGTTCTGTATCAATCTCAACCACTTTATCTACCATGAGAAAAGGATATCTATGTGGAAGAAGCTCTAAAATTTCCTTAGCTGAGATTTCCTTTTTTTCTTCCATAAAGCCTCCTTAATACCAACCACATTCTTTTAAAAGATATTCTTTTTTTTTTCTAAAATTATATTATCATAAAAGACAATTCCTAACAAGAGAAGGAAGATGGAAAAAGCTTATCTGGATCTGCTTAACATAATTCAAGAAAGTTTTCCCATAGAGGAGAGACCCTTTGCTTCATTAGGACAAAAGGTAGGTTTAACGGAAGAAGAAGTACTTAATTTTTTAAAGGATCTTAAAGATAAAGGGATTTTGAGACATTTAGGGGCAAGCCCAGACTCTCTAAAATTAGGGCACTTTACTTGTCTTTGTGCTGCCCATGTTCCCTTAGAAAAATTACCAATTACCGAAGAAATAGCTAATCTTCCCGAAGTTACCCATGCTTACCTAAGAGATAACTTCCTCAATTTTTGGTTTACCTTGGTTCTCCCAAATAAAGATTACTTGGATTCCTATCTTAGAGAATTAGAAGAAAAATTTCAAATAGAAATCAAAGCCTTTCCAGCAATAAAAAAATTTAAAGTAAAAGCAGTCTTTTCCCTTTAAAGTTAACAATTTATATTTACATATAAAATTAACGAGGTATTGATTTTTTAGAATTAAGAATTAAATACTAAAGTAATAAAATATAATTACTTTTGGAGAGGGGAGATGAAATTTTTAGAGAAGCCTCCCAAGGCGGATATCTCTGTGGATATCGTACATCTTATGTGTCCTGTGCACTTACTTGAATTAAATGAGGCTATAAAACAAATAGAGCCTGGGCAGATTTTAGAGCTCATTACAGATTATGAGAGGGCTTTGGAGGATGTACCCAGATGGTGTGAGGTGTTTGGTCAGGAATTTCTTGGTGTGGTAGAAAATGGAGATATTCTAAAGTTTTACATAAGGAGGATAAAATGAAAAGGGTTTATTTGGACCATATGGCTACAACTCCCTGTGATCCCAAAGTAGTCTCTGCTATGCTTCCTTATTTTATAGAAGATTTTGGCAATGCATTGAGTTCTTATGACTTAGGAGTTAAGGCAAGAGAGGCTGTAGAGGAGGCAAGGGTAAAAGTAGCTAATTTAATTAATGCCTCCGAAAAGGAAATTATTTTTACTTCTGGAGGAACAGAATCTAATAACTTTGCTTTAAAAGGATTAGCCTACGCCTATCAAAAAAAAGGAAAGCATATTATTACTTCTTTAGTTGAACATCATTCGATTACCAATCCTGCGAGGATGCTTGAAAAAGAAGGTTTTGAGGTTACCTTTCTTCCTGTTGATCGTTACGGAGTTATTGATCTTAATTTTTTAGAAAAATCCTTAAGAGAAGATACAGTGCTTATTTCTATTCAATTAGCAAATCCTGAGGTAGGAACACTTCAGCCTATTGAAGAGGTGGTTAAATTGGCGGAAAAGGTAGGAGCTCTTGTCCATACTGATGCAGTAGCAGCTATAGGGCAAATAGAGGTTGATGTACAAAAACTGGGGGTTCATGCTCTTTCCCTTTCAGCACACCAGTTTTATGGTCCAAAAGGAGTTGGTGCTTTATATTTAAAAAAGGGCATAAGGATTCAACCTTTAATTTATGGTGGAATTCAAGAGGGTGGTAAAAGAGGTGGAACAGAAAATGTTCCAGGGATTGTAGGCATGGGTGTTTCTGCAGAAATAGTTAAAGAGAACCTTTCTAAATGGAAGCCAAAAATGCAATCTTTGCGAGACAAACTCATAAAAGGTCTTTTAGAGAGAATTTCTCATATACATCTTACAGGACATCCTGAAAATAGACTTCCAGGACATGCAAGCTTTATCGTAGAATTTATAGAAGGAGAAGCCATGCTTCTTATGCTTGCTATGAAAGGAATTTATACCTCCAGTGGCTCCACTTGCACTTCCAAAGCGCTTAAAGCCTCTCCAGTTCTCTCTTCCATGGGATTCCCAGCACACCTTATTCAAGGCTCTATTGTGTTTAGCTTAGGGAAAGATACCAGTGAAGAAGATATAGACTATGTCTTAACTGAGATGCCTCCAATTGTAGAGAGACTTAGAGAACTCTCTCCCTTTAAAGAGGGATGGAGAGATATGGATAAATGGGAAGAAAGTTGCCCACACCATTAAATATGAATTTAACTTAGGGAGGTAAGAAGATGTATAGTGAAAAGGTGTTAGAACACTTTATGAATCCAAAAAATGTGGGAGAAATTCCAGATGCCGATGGAGTTGGGATTGAAGGAAATCCAGTGTGCGGTGATATGATGTATCTCTATATAAAGGTTAAAGACAATAAAATTGCTGATATTAAATTTAAAACCTTTGGTTGTGCAGCAGCAATAGCTGTCTCAAGTATTTTAACAGAGATGGTTAAGGGCAAAAGTTTAGAGGAGGCATTAAAATTAACTAAAGATGATATTGTAGCTGAACTTGGGGGATTGCCTCCACAAAAGGTTCACTGCTCTGTTTTGGGACTTGATGCCTTAAAAAAGGCAATTGAAGATTATAAAAATAAAAGCCATGGCTAAATATTATGGAAAAAGAGTTTTAGAAGAATTTCTTAATCCAAAAAATGTTGGTGAGATACCTGATGCAGATTTAATTTTTACCGAAGATAACCCAATATGCTTAGCTGATTCCCCACCCTCTCCTTGTCATCTGAAACTCTTCTTAAAAATTTTAGATAACAGAATTACAGAAGCTAAATTTAAGCTCCAAGGATGTGTGGCAGCAATAGCCTTTTTAAGTCTTCTTACTGAAAAGTTAAAAGGATTAACTTTACAAGAGGTAATGACCCTTCATCGAGAAGAACTCCTCAAAGATTTAGGGTACGGAATACCAGAAGATAAATTAAACTGCCCTATAATTAACCTTGAGAACCTAAAGAAAAGCCTTCTAAAGTATATCTCTTCCTAAAATCATTATAAAAATTCGAAATATAAATCTTTATTCTGTTTACATTAATATATAAAATTATCTATATCTTTTATTTAAAATATTTATAAATTCAATAAAAATTTTCTATTTGACTTATAAAATAAGTTTGGTAAAAAAATATATAAAAAATAAAAGGAGGGTATGGTATGAAGTTGAAGCGACTTTTAAGGTTTAGTGTAAGTTTAATGTTTTTTATGTTTTTAGTTTGCCCAGTTTGGGCAAAGGAGCCTGGAAAGAAGGCAAAGACTGTAGATGAATTAATTAAGATGTTTGATTCCACATCTTGTAAGCAGTGTCACCAAAAGGAGTATGAAGAATGGTCAAAAAGCATCCATGCTAAATCGTTAATAGGTACGCCAAGAACCTTAGGATCTATGGCTGGGACGGTGAAAAGTTTATGGGAGGAATTTCCTCATTCAGGTGTTAAGTCTCTTAATGATATTACAGCAGATCACCTTATGTTTTGTATGAAATGTCATGCACCTCAGGTGAAGTATGCAGAACCTTCAGCGGCAAGAGAATTAGCAGAACTTTTAATTAAGGCTGCTGAAGGAGATGAGGCTGCCTGGAAAAAGGTAGAACAGGTTAACATTAATTGTTTAATTTGCCATCAAGAGAAGGCTATTGTGCACAAGTGGAAGGATGGGGAGATAGACAGGAAGGCTATTTATGGAAAAAAGGAAGGGGCACATTTTGATGCCAATTATAAAACTTTGAAAAAATCTCCCATTCTCGGGCAGGCAGTATTTTGTGGACAGTGCCATGGTACAGGGCCAAATTTTGAATTTCCAGAGCCCTCTCAGTGTGCCACAGCTTATGGAAGTTATCTCCATGCCTATATTCCTTCAGGTGGTTCTAAGACCTGTCAAGATTGTCATATGAGAGAGGATGGTTTGGGGCATTTAATACCTGCTTATAGAGACAAGAGAATGGTTAAAAAGGCCTTGGAATATTCTATAGATGCCATAGGTTATTATTATCTTCACAAACCTGGGGATTTAAGACCTACTGTTAAACTTGTGGTGAAAATGAAAAATAAGGCGGGGCATAGGACTCCCGATGGTTGACCTTCTCCTAACAAGCTGGTCCTTGAAGTGACCGGCAAAACCCCTGATGGAAAGTTAGTTTTTAATGATCTAAAGGTGTATATGCCTATGGCATCTGGATTTGATCGGGATAACAAAATGGCTTTTGGAGCACATAGAAAGACAGGTTATATGGTAGATACTTCCCTTCAGCCAGGACAAGAAAAGGTGGAAATTATCGAATTTTATTTCCCCTATGAAGATGTAGAAAAAGGTGGTAAAAAGATCCGCGAGATCAAGGCTAAAGAAATAGAAGTTACAGTAAGATTGTGGCATCTTCCCAGTGCGGCAGCTGAAAATTTAGATAAACTTGTAGCGGACAAGGATAAATTTCTTTTCTTTGAGGAGAAAAGACGAGTTAAGATTAATTAAAAAGGACTCAAGTTGCAAGATTTTAGGGGGCTTTAAGCCCCCTTTTTTATTTTGATTTTGATCCAAATATATAGAGAGACAAGAAAAACACAAAAAAGGATGACTCCATAGGAGCCCTTTTGTAAGTATTCTTTTAAAAGGGCTTCATTTTTTCCAAAATAAAAACCACACATACCTAAGAAAGTGCACCAGAGGAAAGCTCCTAAGGTGGTATAGAAACAAAAAAGGATTAGAGACATTTTAACAAACCCAGCAGGTATGGAAATCACATGTCTTAGCCCAGGGAGAAGTCTTCCAATAAAGGTACTAATATGCCCGTGTTTGTGCCAAAATTTTTCCATTTTGTAGAAAGAGGCTTCTGTGAGAAAGATATAAGTTCCATATTTTTTTAAAAAGTGTAAAAAGGCAGGCCTACCAAATTTAAGGGCAAGATAATAGTTAAAGAGGGCTCCAGCTAAGCTACCTAAGGTTCCTGCTAAAATTACACCCCACAGAGAGAGCTTTCCTTTTGAGGCTAAATAGGCAGCAGGTGGTATGATTATCTCGCTTGGGATAGGAAAAAGAGTGGATTCAAGTGCCATAAGAAAAAAAACTCCAAAATAGGAGCTTTTTTCAAAGGTGGTTAAAAATAGTGTTAAAATTTCTGACAGCCAGTTGGGCATTTTGACTCAATTTTAAAGGGGATCTATAATATTTTAATAGCCTTTTTTAAAACTACAAGCCTCAAATAAGAGGAGACTTGCAATTTTAGTAAAAAGGGATTTTAATAAAAGAAGAATTTTCAAGTAGGAGGTGTTTCTATGATAATTATTCTTGAGCCTCATATCACTCAAGAATCAAAGGAATTTAAGGATTTAATGGAATATTTAACCCGATTTCCTCACTTACAAGTCAAGGTAATGGAACACAAAGGTGCAACGAGAAATCTTATTGAAATCCATCTCATTGGGGAGGATTATATGGTACCTCAGGATGAAGTGGAAAATTTACCAGGGGTTGAAAAGGCAGTTAAGGTAACGGCAAAATATAGATTGATTGGAAGACATGGGGCTTTAGTTGATTATGGGTTTGAATATATGGGATTACAATTTAATCAAGATAGTTTCCATATTTTTGCAGGTCAATGTGCTGTAGATACCTATGAAAATGCAGAAGCACTTTTTAAGGCTCTAAAAGAGGTAGGTCTATGTTGTGCCAGAATGGGGGCCTACAAGCCAAGAACCTCCCCTTACGATTTCCAGGGGCATGGAAAGGCTTGTTTGCCCTGGCTTTTTGATTTGGCAGGTAAGTATGGTATAAAAGTAATAGCTATGGAGGTTCTTGCACCTCATCATATAGAAGAGATTCATAAAAGTTTAGAAGAGGCAGGTAATCCCTGTGGTGTAATTTTACAAATAGGCACCCGCAATGCCCAAAACTTTGAGCTTTTAAAAGAGGTGGGAAGGCAACAAGAATTTCCTGTGCTATATAAAAGAGGATATGGATTGTCCTTAGAAGAAAGCCTTAATGCAGCAGAATACATTGCCTCGGAAGGAAATACAAAAATTATCTTTTGCTTAAGAGGCGTGCGTACTCATTTGGGAGATCCCCATAGAAATTTGGTTGATTTTGCCCATGTTCCTGTTGTTAAACGATTAACGAGGCTACCTGTATGCATAGATCCTTCACACCCTATAGGATCTAAAGTTAAGGCACCTGATGGGATTAGAGATATTTATCATGTTGCTGCTCAAGGGGTAATAAGTGGTGCTAATGCCATTTTAATTGAATTTCATCCACAGCCTGAAAAGGCACTTTGCGATGGTCCTCAAAGTCTATATCTTTCTGAACTTCCTTTATTTTTAGAATATATTCAAAAGGTTAGAGAAACTTATTTAGACCTGAAAAGGTTAGTGCATAACTATTATATAAAATAATTTAAGGAGAAAGGTATGCAAATAAGTCCCTATATTTTTAGAGAGTATGATATTCGGGGAAAGGTGGGAGTAGATTTTACTGAGGAAGTAGTTTATTTCATTGGGAAAGCTTATGGCACAATGGTTAGAAGAAGAGGTGGGAAGAGGATCGTTTGCGGAAGGGATGGGAGGCTTTCTGGAAGAAGGCTTCAAGAGTCCTTAGTAAAGGGGATCTTATCTGCTGGAATTGATGTAATAGATATTGGGATTACTCCCACTCCGGTGATGTATTTTTCTTTATTTTATTTAGAAGGCATGGATGGGGGGATTCAGGTCACTGGTTCACATAATCCTCCTGAATTTAATGGATTAAAAATCTGTGTGGGTAAAGATACCATATATGGTAAAGAAATTCAAAAAATAAGGGAGATGATTGAAAAAGAGGATTTTGAGAAAGGAGAGGGTAAATATGAAACAAAGGATGTGTTAAAAGATTATATTGAATATTTAAGGCAAAACATAAACCTTAGAAGACCTCTTAGGGTTGCACTTGATCCAGGAAATGGAGTTTGTGCCTTAACTGCGCCAGAGATTTTTCAAAGGCTTGGCTGTGAAGTAGAATGTCTTTATTGTGATGTGGATGGCACTTTTCCTAATCATCATCCTGATCCCGTTGTTCCTGAAAATTTAAAAGATTTAAGGGAGGTTGTGCTTGCTAAGGGCTTAGAGGTTGGCTTTGGTTATGATGGGGATGGGGATAGAATTGGAGTTATAGACGAGAAAGGAAATATTCTCTGGGGTGATCAGCTGTTAATTATTTTAGCTAAAGACCTTTTAAAAAAACACCCATCTGCAAAGATTATTGGCGAAGTTAAATGCTCTCGGGTTATGTATGAAAAAATTGCCCAGCTTGGTGGCCAGCCTATTATGTGGAAAACAGGCCACTCACTAATCAAAAGCAAAATGAAAGAAGAAAAGGCACTCCTTGCAGGTGAAATGAGTGGGCATATATTTTTTGCAGATCGTTGGTTTGGTTTTGATGATGGAGTTTATGCTAGTTTAAGACTCGCAGAAATTTTAGCTCAATCAAATACTTCCCTTTCCGCATTTTTAGAGGATGTGC
>JBKBMM010000040.1:0-9253 GCA_046295835.1 Caldimicrobium sp. | reverse complement strand
AGCAACTGCCGCTAAAGTTCTATGATTAGCCTCAACCACAGGCCCAATAACAGCCCCCCTCACTCCTACAATATCTGCTACATCTCTTAAGACTTCTACATCCTTCTCAGCATTACCTGACCCCCAAACAATTAATGGAGCATCTACAGCAGAAACTATCTTTTCCACCACTTTTTTAGCATGATCTGCTGATAGATTTAAATAATTAGGATCTGTGCCTATCAAATAAAGACAAATAGCCTCAGCTCCATACTCCTCAACACACTTCTTTGCCCAAAGCCCAGGATCATGATAAACATCGCTATAATATTTAGCCAAAGCTTCAGGCCAATCCTCTGGTTTAATATCAAGAATTTCAAAGGCAATTTTTACACCATTCTTCATCTCACCCTCAAAATAATGAAAATTAATCCCACTCACCCCACCAACCTTTAAGGCTTTATCACCTCTTCCAATAACTACCTCCTTGATCTCACCCGTTGCCTTCTCAATATACAAATCAGAAGCAATTTTTGAAGCCCTTTCCTTCAAAGACCTATAAATACCTTTAAACTCCCCTATCTTAAAAGTAGGTCTCTCCTCTTCCTCCTTTGCTCTTATCTCCTCCTTTAATTCAACCTTAGGCTCCTCTCTTACTTCTTCCTTTACCTCAACCTTGGGTTCTTCAATCACTGAAGGTTCAAGCTTTGCTTCCTCCTTGACTAACTCTCCCTCAACTACTTCTTCTTTTCCTTCTGCTTTTACTTCTACTTTTACTTCTGCTTTAACTTCTTCCTTTACCTCTTCCTTTACTTCTGCCTTTACTTCTTCCTTTACCTCAATTTTTGGCTCTTCTTTTAATTCAACTTTTGCCTCTTCTTTCTCCTCAGGTAGTGCTTCAACCTCTTTTTTAGGTCTTTTTACTTCTTCTCTAATTTTTGCTTCAGGTTTTCGCTCTCTAAAAAACTCCCTCTCCAGTCTTTCAATACCCTCTTCCAGAGACTCCATTCCGGCTTTTATATTTTTAAGACTTGCCTTTAAATCAGAGAGAATTTCAATCATTGCCGCAAGTGACATTTTATCTATGCCCATCTCCACCTCCATGGGAATTTCTTTTTCTATTATTTTTTCTACTATAACTTCAACAGGCTTTTCCACTACCTTTTCAACTATCTTTTCCACTACAACCTCAACAGGCTTTTCTACTACCTTTTCAACCACAAAAGGTGGAAGCACTTCAGGCTGGCTCACTCTGGGATATAGTCCTGCTCTTTTTACAATTTCAGGTACTGCCTCCTCCCATTCAATAGCCATTATATGCACACCTCTAACCCCTGGAACCTCTTTCAATTGCTCAATAATATCAACAACAATCTGTATACCCTCCTCTTTTGGATCCTTAGCCCCCTCAAGCCTCTTAATAATCTCATCAGGTACCTCAAGCCCAGGTACATGATATTTCATATACTTTGCCATGCCTAAAGACTTGGGAGGTGTAACCCCTGCCAAAATGTAAACCTGCTCCAATAATCCCAAATCTCTACATTTCTCCATAAATTTTCTAAATTTTTCCACATTATAAATTATTTGTGTTTGAATAAAGCGTGCACCTGCTTTAATTTTCTTTGCTAAACGAAAGGGTCTAAATTCAAAGGGATCAGCAAAGGGATTTTCTGCTGCTCCCAAGAAAAAGTAAGGTCTTTTTCCCTTTATTTCTTCCCCATTATCAAATTTTCCCTCTATCATTTCTCTTACTAAAGATAAAAGCTGTATAGAGTCTAAATCAAAAACTGGTTTTGCTTGGGGATGATTTCCAAATTTTGGATGATCCCCAGTTAAACATAATAAATTTTTTATCCCCAAGGCACATGCACCTAAAAGATCTGCCTGAATCCCAATTCTATTTCTATCTCTACAAGTCATTTGCATAACTGGCTCTAAACCTTCTGAGAGAAGGAAAATAGCAGAAGCTAAACTTGAAACCCTTACTACCGCAGTCTGACAATCAGTAATATTTACTGCATCCACATATCCCTTAAGTAGTTTTGCTTTCTTTCTTATCACCTCCCCATCGGCATTCCTTGGGGGACCAATTTCAGCTGTAACAGCAAAATGTCCGCTTTCAAGTACATTCTGAAGATGACTCTTTACCTCCAAAGCCAACCTCCCCAATTTTTTATACCTTCAAGTCCTCTCTAATTCTTATTCTTAAACCATCTCCTCCAGCAGGCCTCCAATCTTTTGGTCTCCAAATCTCTAAAAGCTTCTCCATCTCCCCTCGTGCTTTAAGTCTCTCTACGATCTCATGCCATATACAAGGCATATCTTTTCTTACCTCACATTTACCCTTCTGTGAACCCCCACAGGGACCATTTAATAAATTTTTCGCACACCTAGCAATGGGACAAAGCCCTGCTGTTCTATCAATAATACAATCTCCACAACCACGACATTTCTCTACCCATTCACCTAAAGCAGGATTTGCCCCATAAAAAGAAGTATCTACCCCTGGATAAACCCTTAACTCAGGATATAAATCGGCAATAAGATTTACTCCCACTCCACAGGCAAGACTAACAACAGCCTCTACCTCTTTGGCAAGATCTTTAAGTGGTTCTAAATATTCTGGATCGCATTGTCTTATAAAAATTCTCTCTAATACCTCAATGGGTTTTCCTTGCCTTTGTCTTGCTAATCTTAAAGCTTCCGCTAAAATAGCTACTTCCCTATCTCCACCTGTAGAACAGATGGCCACACATCCTCTACAACCAAGAACTAAAATCCTCTCAAAAGGAGATATATTTTCCAAAATTTCAGGAATAGGCCTTCTTTCTGCAATAATCATTGGGTCTTCTCCTTTAATTTTAGTTTCAAAAGCTCTCCATAAAACCCCTTGGCTTTATTAACAAAATCCTCTGCAGAAAGCCTTGAAATATAAAACATTTTCAACCTTTCCTTCTCTATCCCTACTTCTTCAATTATTTTTTGCGCCCCAAGCACCTTTTTTTCTGCCCTCTCACTTCCTTTTCCATTATGACAACTTCCTTTTTCACAAGCAGCTACCATAACTCCCTCTGCCCCCTCTCTAAATGCCCGCAATATATCTGTAATCTCTATATGACCTCCACAGGGATATCTTTTAAATACCACCTCTCCAAGGATCTCTTCTAAATCATCCCTCTCAGAAAGATTGGTATAATTACAGCAAAGAATAAAAATCTTCCCTAAGTTTCTCATCAAACCTAACCCTCCCAATATTCTGGCTTTGGCTTAAGATCTATAGCTCTTGCTGGACACTCCCTCACACAAATTCCACAAGCCCTACATTTCTTTGGATCTATAACAGCATACCCTACCTCTCCAATACTTGCTGCAGAAAAAGGACAAGTCCTAACACAGGTCAAACACACTATACATTTCTCAGGATTTACCTTAGCAAATACTCCAATCTCAAAAAGCCTTTCCTCAGAAACAAGCCCCTTGTCAAAAACAAAATTTCTTAAACTTTCAATTACCTCCTTTGGCTTAACCACCATAGGACATACAGGCACACAACTTCCACATTGAGAACAATACCAGAGAAGCTCATTCATTATCTTATCTATAAAACCCAATAAGAGAAGATGAATAATCTTCCTTGGGTCAAATATTTGTGTTGTCTTTTTCACCGGACAAATTCCTGAACAAGCACCACACCTAAAACATTGATTAAATGTCTCCACCCTTGTTAAAAGATACTCTGATAAATCCTTTTCTAAGATTTGTTCTAATCTCAAATTTGCCTCCTTAGGTCTTCATAATCTTATTTAAAATAGCTGATAACTCTTCAGGGTTTGCCCCAGTCTTTTCTACTAAAAAATCTACACTTTTTGGCCCATCTTTAATTAATGCCTTAATCTCAATTTCATAAAGCTTATTTCTCATTAAAGGAAAAAGCTTCTCTCTCACTTTTTGGCTAATACTATCTGGAGAAAAATCCCTATTTTTCTTTAACTCCTTGGCTATATTCCCGTAAGCTGTTCTTACTTGCATGTTTTTGCAAACCTCTATAGCTGAAGTCAAATAAAATTCTAAGTCCTCCTTTGACTTATTCTCTGCTTGACCTAAAGGGCCTAAATCTCTTATTTTTAACATAAAACCTTTCATATCTTCTACTAATTTTACTGGTTCAGCACTGGAAATCCACTCCAATTTAAATCTCTCTCTATTGATTCCTATAAGTTCCATTAAGCTCCAAACCATTTCTGCCATAACTAAAGCTTGAAAATTGCCATCTGTGTATTTACATTCTCCGAGCTTACAACCTCCAACCATAACCGCATCGGCACCATTATGAAAGGCCTCAAAAATAAAGAGAGGATCCACTCTTCCACTACACATCACCCTAATCACCCTATGAAAGGGAGGATAATTTTGGCGAGCCACCCCGGCCGCATCTGCAGCTGCGTAGCATCACCAATGGCACATAAAACTTAAAATTCTTGGCTCAAAAGCCATCTTTCCCTCCTATTTTAACTCACTCACCTTTTCTTCTTCCTCCTCTAAAAGCACTTCCTCTTTTTTGAATCCCCTTATTTGATCAAAAATAGCTTCAAAGGTAAAACCACCCACATCAATGGCAAAAACTGGGCAATGAGAAGCACAAACACCACACCCCTTACAAGCTGCCTTTATCACCTGAGCTTTTCTTCTCTTATCTACTTTTATCATTTCAATAGCTGAGAAAGGACAAACCTCTGCACAAATAGCACACCCAATACATTTTGCCTCCTCTACATATGCCACAATAGGTGGAACTTCAACAAAGCCCTTAGCCAAAGGAATGGCTGATTTGCCAGCTCCAGCCTTTGCCTGAGCTAAACTCTCTGTTAATAACTGAGGACTATGAGCAAGCCCTACTACATAAACTCCATCTGTTGCTGTCTCAACTGGTCTCAGCTTTACATGAGCCTCCATTATAAAACCTTCTTCATTTACAGGTAACTTTAACATATTCACAATCTCTTTGGCATCTTCAGCTATTATGCCTACAGAAAGCACACATAAATCAGCTTTTAGCTCAATCTCCTCTCCCAGTAAGACATCCCAAACCCTAACCACAGGTTTTTTGTTCTTCTTCTCCACAACCGGCCTTTTTCCTTCAGGAAATCTAATAAAACGTATCCCTCTTTTTCTTGCCTCCAAATAATATTTCTCGTAAAATCCATAGGCACGCATATCCATATACAAGATAAAAATCTCACTCTCTGGACTAATTTCCTTAATTTTTAAAGCATTTTTTAAGGCCTGCACACAACACACCCTACTACAATGTTTAAGTTCCTCGCCCCGAGAACCTGCACATTGTATCATAACTATTTTTTTTGGAAAACCCCTCTTTTTTCCTGCAGCTAATCTTTCCTCAAGTTCTAACTGAGTAATTACATCCTTTCCATCTAAAGGATACTTTTGAGGCCGATATTCTCTTCCGCCTGTTGCCACAACTACAACACCGTGATTCACAATTTCAGAACTATGGCCGCATCTGAAGGTGGTAGTATAATTTCCCACATAACCTGAAATATTCTCAATCACAGCCTCTGTATAGACCTTTATCTTAGGATGACTAAGGGTTCTTTTTATTAAATCCTCTAAAAATGGGGCAGTCTCTTCTCCAGTAATAAGGAATTTCAATCTTTTTAAGTTACCACCCAACTCCTTTTCTTTTTCCAACAAATAAACCTCAAATCCTTGCTCAGCAAGAGATAAGGCAGAGGTCATTCCTGCAACACCACCACCAATCACCAAGGCTGAAGGAGTAACTTTGACCCTCTGAAGCTCAAGAGGAGTTAGTCTTCTTGCCTTAGCAACTGCCATTCTTACTAAATCTTTTGCCTTTTCCGTTGCCTTTGCAGGATTATCTGGATGCACCCAGGCACACTGGTCTCTTATATTTGCCATTTCTACTAAGGCCAGATTTAAACCTGCCTCTCTCAAAGTATCTTGAAAAAGTGGTTCATGAGTTCTGGGTGTACATGCAGAGATCACTAACCGGTTAAGTCTATATTTTTTAATCTTTTCCTTTAGCTGCTCCAAAGAGTCTTGAGCACAGGCATAGAGAATATTTTCTGCTAAGACCACATTGGGTAAAGTCTTAGCATAATCTCTAACTTCTAACACATTAACTACACCAGCTATATTCACTCCACAATGACAAACAAAAACCCCAATCCTTGGCTCTCCACTCATCAATTCAATATCTTCAGGTGGATACTCCTTAACCACAGTTGAAGTCCATCTCCCCTCCTTTAATAACTCTGAAACTAATGCTGCACCCCCTGAAGCCTGTATAACACTCTCTGGAATATCCTTAGGACCTTGAAAGGCCCCCACCACATATATACCAGGACGGCTTGTCTCAAGCGGTGAGAGATAGCCTGTTTTAACAAATTTAAACTCATTGAGTTCTATTCCAAAGATGCGCGAAAGCTTCTCTGCATCTGATGGTGCACCAAGCCCAACTGACAACACTACTAAATCAAAATACTCTCTTTGTACTCTACCTTCTTCATCCACATAGTTTAAGGCTAATTTTCCACCTACTTTATCCACTTTACCAGGTCTAGCCCTAACTATTTTAAATCCATATTTCTCTACTGCATTTCTAAAGGATTCATCAAAACCCTTTCCTTGAGTTCTCACATCCATAAAAAATAAAGTGACCTCAGCAGAGGGCTCATGCTCCTTAATAACTGAAGCCTGTTTCACTGCATACATACAACACACACTGGAACAATAGGGCATATGGCAACTTAAATCCCTTGATCCCACACATTGAATATAGGCAATTCTTTTAGGATGCTTAAAATCTGAAGGACGAATTACCTCTCCCTCAGTAGGTCCAGAAACACAGGTAATTCTCTCCATTTCAATACTATGTACTACATCACTGTATCTTCCATACCCAAACTTCTCCAAAGCTTGTAAAGGAACACTACCAAAACCTGTAGCTAAGATTATTGCCCCCACCTCAAGAACCCTTTCCTCTGGTTTTTGATCAAAATCTATGGCCTTAGGTCCACAAACATTAGTACAAAGCTGACATGTTTCATAATTTAATCTCAAACATGCCTTGGGATCTATATAGTATTTAGTAGGTACTGCCTGAGGAAAATCAATTCTTGCTGCCCTGGTAAAAGTAAGATGGGCATTATAGGTATCTATAGCTAACCTTGGACAATATTTCATGCACTCGCCACAGGCTGTACATTTGTTAGGATCTATATAGCGAGGATTTATCCTTATTTTTACCCTAAAGTCCCCAGCACTTCCTTGTACCTCCAAAACCTCTGTAAGAGTTAAAATTTCAATATTTGGAGACCTACCGGCCTCCACCATTTTGGGTGCAAGTATTCAGATACTACAGTCATTGGTGGGAAAAGTCTTATCAAGTTGCGCCATAACCCCACCAATAGTTGCCTGCTTCTCAACAAGATAGACATAATAACCCAGCTCCGCTAAATCAAGAGCACTCTGAATACCCGCAATTCCTCCCCCTACAACTAAAACTTTCCCTATAGGTCTTTTCATTTAGCCTTAACCTCCTTTAATTACTCTTTTCTATCTCAAATTTTGTGTGCGCTCCAAAACACCCCAGACCATGAAACACAGGCGTATACTTTGGACCTTCCAAAGCTCTTCTCATAGCCATATCAAAAAGAATGCGAGGCTTAGGCTTGTCAATGCCTAAATTCCTTCTACCAAAATTAATTCTATCAATCATTATGTTAGCAAATTCATTGGCAGTTCTTGCTACTCTCCAAGATCCCCCAAAATATTTTTCTATCTCATAAAAAAGAAAATCTGTTACTGTCTTACTTCCAAGTGTTGGAAAATCTGGCCCAAAAACTACTTGAACTCCAGAAGTTACAAAATACATGCCAATAGCAATAGCTTTTTCACTCATCCATTGAGGAGCACACCCCACCGCTGGAAGCTGATATATATCCTCTCCTAAACCTCCAGTATGTACCATCTCAGTTGCAGCAATTAGCAATCTTGAGTTATCCACACAGGCCCCCATATGCAACACTGGTGGACAGCCCACTGCCTCTAAAACTTCTCTCAGCCCAGGGCCTGCTAACTCTGCTGCCTCAGGAGAAAGTAGCCCCGCCATAGCCATATTAGTTGCTGAACACCCTGTAGCTAACACTAATACATTATTGGCAATAAGTTCCTTTGCTAACTCCACTTGAATTGGCTCTGAAACTCTATATTGATCACAACCTACAATAGCTGCAACCCCAAGAATTTTTCCATTAATTATATTTTCATTTAAAGGCTTATAACTAGCTCTAAATCTGCCTCCTAAAATATACATAATAGCTTCATGACTAAATCCAGCAACTATATCCACACTCCTTTGAGGTATGTTAACCTTTGAAGGATCTCTCTGAGGAAATCTGGCAATTGCTGTCCTCAAAATTTCTTTAGCTACCTCAAGAGCCCTTTTTTCATCAAAGGGAATATGAAAGGCCCCTTCCATCATAGCAATAGGGCTTGTTGTGATAACTGCTGTATGAAAATGCTTAGCTATTTCCACAACATTTTGCATTATACACTGCACATCAACAACCATAGCCTCTAAAGCTCCTGTTGCAATAACAACCTCTTGTTGAACAAAGGAACCTGCTATTGGAATACCCTTGCGCATTAAAACCTCATTTCCCGTACAACAAACCCCTGACAAATTAATACCCTTAGCACCTACCTTTTTTGCTTCTTGAATTATTTCTGGATCATAACTTGCCTGAACCAAAGCATCTGCTAATATGGGATCATGCCCATGTACCGCCACATTAACATGATCTTCCTTAATAACTCCAAGTCCGATATTTACCTTTGCCTGTATAGGTTGAGGATTTCCTAAAAGAAGATCCTGAAGCTCAGTAGCTATCATACTTCCGCCCCATCCATCTGCAAGGGAACACCGAGCAGCGCCCATTAAGATATTCTTATAATCCTGATCCACTCCAATGGTTGTCCTATGGGTAAGCTCAACTACTTCTCTATCAACACCTCTTGGAACCACTCCATAATGACGCCACTTCTCTAAAAGGGGCTTTGGCGCCCTATGAGTTAGTATAATTTCACCCTCTTGCTGTGAAAAAATTTTCAATGCAGCCTCAGCCATCTCTTTCAACAACTCTTGCTCAGGTTTCTGAGGGTCAACTCCCAAAGCTTGAGCCACTACCCTTAATTTTCTTTTATCTCTAACTTCAAAAGGCACATCCCC
>JBKBMM010000039.1:0-9317 GCA_046295835.1 Caldimicrobium sp. | reverse complement strand
AAAAGGAAGAACCTCTTATTCCAGACAATAGTATAGACACAGTGGTTTCTAATTGTGTACTTAATTTGGTGAAAAGTGCTGACAAGGAAAAACTTTTTAAAGAAATTTACAGAGTATTAAAACCTGAGGGAAGGGCTGTAATTAGTGATATTGTATCGGATGAAGATGTACCCGAGCATCTTAAAGCAGATCCAGAGCTCTGGGCAGGATGTATTTCTGGGGCCATGCGAGAAGATGAGTTTATTTCTGCTTTTATCAAAGCAGGTTTCACTGGAATAAGAGTCTTAAAATATGAAAAAGAGCCTTGGCAAGTTATTGAAGACATAGAATTTCGATCCATAACTATTGAAGCCTTTAAGGGTAAAAAAGGCGACTGTTTAGATGCCGGACAAGCTGTAATTTATTTAGGACCTTTTAAGCAAGTTGAGGATTTTGAAGGACATGTTTTTGAAATAGGAAAAAGGGTTGCAGTGTGTGAAAGAACCTTTCAAAATCTCAAAAACTTCTTTCAAGACTACTTTATTTTTATTGAACCATCAAAGGAGCTTATCAAAAAACCCTTTCCCTGTGGGGAGAAAATTATCTATCGCTCGCCGAAGACAACCAAAAAAGGAATTTGGCATGATAATCTCAAGTCAGCCTCTTCTTGCATAGTCAATTTTATGCCCTTTGAACAAAAAATTAAAGAGGTGGGAAAAAATTTAGTTAAGAGAAAAATTAAAACCTTACAAATCAATGTGGGATATAAATGCCATGAGAACTGTTTGCATTGTCATCTTTCTGCTTCAAAGGATGGAAAAATTATGAATGAAGAGATCATGCAGGCTTGTGTGGAACTGTTAAAAGCTAATCCCTCTTTAAAAGTGGATATTACTGGTGGATCTCCAGAGCTTCATCCTCACATAGATAAATTCCTTTTAAATATAGCTCCTCTTGCTTCAGAAATATATTTTAGAACGAATCTTACTGCCCTCAGAGAAAGGTATGAACTTTTAGATATTTTTAAAGCCATTAAAATAAGGGTAATTGCCTCCTTTCCTGGCTTTGAGGCAGAAAGTGTAAACCAATTAAGAGGTCAAAAGTACTTTGAAAGAGCTATAGAGGCACTTGTTTCTCTCTCTAAAGGCGGGCTTGGGTCTGAAATACCCCTTTATGTTATGGTTAACCCCTGTAATTTATCTCTTGTTCCTAAGGAAGAGGATCTTAAGGAGGATTATGAAAAGTTTTTCAAAAAATATAACCTTAAGCTCTCAGGTCTTTTTGTATTAAATAATTTCCCCATAGGAAGATTTGAACAATATCTAAAAAAGGAAAATAAGCTGAAAGAATATTACGAACTTCTCTATGCTAATTTTAATCCCAAAACCTTAGATCAATTAATGTGTTTAGATCTTCTAAATATTTCCCCAGAGGGATATATTTACGATTGTGATTTTAATCAGGCCCTAAATTTAAAAATAGAGTCTCCTTCTCACATTTTTGAATTATTAACAAAGGGCTTGGATTCCTTGAAAGGGAAAAAAATTTTGATTGGTGATCATTGCTATGGTTGCACTGCTTCATATGGATGTGGTTGCTTTGGATCTCTTACATAGATAAAGAAGATATTTTAAAAAATCCATAAAGGTATCAATATCCCCTAAGGGAGGAAGTAAACAATATGAAGTCTCAGAAAAACGCTGCAAAGTTTGATCTAAAAGATAGGCACTGCCATAGGGCAAACCATCAAAAAGCAAAGACAAGTACTCTTTAAAATCAGCTCTTAAGCCAACAAGAACATATCCACCATCGTAGGCAGGTCCAAACACTAAGGGATAACTTTGTAGTTTAGTGAAAGCCTCAGAGAGGTATAATTTATCAATATAGGGAGAGTCAGCTCCAATGTAGAGCACCTCTTTATAGCCTATGGAAAAAAGAAATGCACCAGCGTACTTTAGTCTCTCACCAAGATTTTTCCCTACTTGGGGAATAAATCTCCATTTCCTTTTCACATGGAAATACTTGAGAACTTTTGCTGAAAAATTCCCCATATAGAAGGCATATAAATCAACTCCCTCTAAGGCTTCCACCTTTTCGATAGTACTCCTTAAAAGCCATTGATAGATTTTTAAAGCGAGGCCTTTGCCGATTACTTTAGAGAGACGAGTTTTGACTTTGCCCTTCTCAGGAACTTTAAAAAAGAAAGCTAAGGCTCTTATAGATTCCACCTCTTTCTTAAAAAAGAGATCAAAAAAATGAGTCCTAAGAAAAAAAGAAGAACTATCAGTAGTGGAAATAAATTTCCTTTTATAAATATCTCTCTAAGAGAAAACCCTAAGTATGAATAGGCAAAACCTGCTGGTGCCATAAAGAGAAAGGTAACTACAAAGTAAGTTTTGATGGAAAGGGGCATTAACCCAAAAAGATAGTTAATTACTGGATATGGAAAAAAAGGCACAAGTCTGGCAAAAGCTAAAGCTTTCCATCCATGTTTATCCGTTAGTTGTTTTAAATACTGCCATTTCTCATAACCTAATTTGTCTCTGATAATATCTTTAAAGAAATATCGACTTAACAAAAAAGAAAAAGTGGCTCCAAAGGTTGCACCCAATAATGCCAAAAGGGTTCCTTTTAATGGCCCCCAGAGAAACCCTGCTGTTAGCGTTAATCCTAAACTGGAAATAAATAAACTGGGCGCTAAGGTATATATAAGAAGATATAAAAACATACTCAAAGGATGAGAGGCATAGGGTTCTAAATATTGCTTCAAGAAGACCTCTTGAATAAGCCCCTTTTTCTGGAGATAAAAGCTAATAAAGATTAATGCTAAAAAAAGCAATATGGTTAATGACTTAACCCTAAATAGCTTCCTACTTAATGATAATAACAGCCGATTTGTCCATTTTCTAAAGGAAGACACTGCTTTATAAGAGGGTTTTGTAAAAGATAAAGTTTCTAAAAGATGATGGGCCCTTAGTCCAGCTTTAAGAAATCTATTTTTACATCCCATACAGAAGGTCAGGACAACTCTATCTTTGGCTTTCTCTAAAATTTTCTTTAAAAAAGCATATGACAACTCCTCATCTAAGTAACAAGCACCACCAGCCCCACAGCAAGCTGGCAATCTCATATAATCATCCACTTCTGTCTTAAACTTGTTTATTACTAAATCTGCTATTTCTCTCTCTCTGAAAGCTGGACATGGTAAATGTAATAGGGAGTGTTTTGTTATATGAACAAAATCATCTTCTGAAAATTCCTCTAAAATATGCCTAACCTCAATGCCCTTAGCAAAACTTTTAAAGAGTTTATAACAATTGGTACATCCTAAAATGACCTTTTTAATTTTATAAAACTGAAATTTTTTATTAAACTCCCTCCACACCTCCTCAACCTTAATTAAGCTTCCATTTTGATAGAGAGGATCAAAACAACAGTCTAAAATTAATCCCACATTCCTCCTGGAATACTTACCCTCTAAATAATTAAGAACAGTTTTTACCAGAGAGGGAGAGGTACCTGAGAGGCTACAACCTGGCCAAAAAATAATTTCCTTCTTTTCCCAATGAGAAAAGGGAAAAGAGTGTCCCCTTTGTGCAAAGGAATTTGCCGCTTGGAGAATTTTCTTCGCAGAGGACCCATTTTGATGGATTAAGGAGTATTTTAATGCGTAAAGAGCATCTCCTGGCTTTGCACCCTCTTTGCACACAAGATTACAAGCTCCACAATTAGTACAGAAAAAGACTTTTTCACTCTTCTCCCGAACAATATTTGAGGGCAATCCATATTTTTCTAAAAAAGGACAAACCCTTTGACAAAGGCCACATTCAGTGCATTTTTGTAAAAATTCTAAAATTTTCTTTTCCATCTTTAGATTTTCTAAATTTGATTAAATAAGAGGGGGAGCAACCTTTTTGCTACCCCCTTAAAAGCACAAGAAAAGAATTATTTCCCCTTCTCAAGCAATTCTGGAAAGGGCCATTCAGCCATACCGCCTTTCAAAATAAATAACCTATTTTCAGGTACTCCCTTAGATAATAAATAATCATAAGAATTTTTAGCCCCGCTTTTTCCCCTTGGACATATTATTACTACAGGATTGGTGGATTTTTGAATAATTGGTAAAGCCTTATCCAATCTTTTCCTTAGCTCATCGTTATTAGCAGGAAAAGCATTGGTCTCTATGGCACCTTTAATATGTCCTTTAATAAAATCATCATGGGGTTGAATATCAACAAGTATAACTCCCTTCCCAGAGGTAAGCCATTTCTTTAATTCCTCTGGCTGAATGTAATTAGTAGCAAAAGCATTCTTAGTAAGAAGCAATATAAAGAAAAAAGATACCACTAAACCAAAAAAACCACCTAAAGGTCTCTTCATGTTACACCTCCTCCTTATTAGTTTTAGTTTTTAATACCTCTCAACATCCTATTTCTTTTTTCTTATCTTCCTTCTTAGTACCATTAGATTGATTTTGAATCTCCTTTTTCTCCTTAACTACCTCATTCTTTTCTCCTTTAGCCTCAGCTTTTGCAGTAAATGCGGCACTAAATAGGAAACACCCACTTACTAAGAAACAAATCAAGGTTCTAAAACTTCTTGAAAACTTCATGGGCAACCTCCTGCAAAAATTTTCTAAAAATTTAACCCCCAAAAAAAACATGTCAAATAGAAAAAACAAATTAAAATTCTATTATTTATAGAATTTTTTCAAGAATTCTGGAGAAAGGCCACAGAGATATAGAAGAATCAAGAGATTATTTTTTAAGCTGAGCCAAAGGGGATAGGTGGGTAGGTGAGACTTAAATTTTCTTCCAGAGACAATTAGTTTAGTTGCTAAGCACTTTGGTGGATAAATTTTTCTTAATCGTAAGATAAAATCTAAATCCTCCAAAAAGGGTATAGGTTTAAATCCCCCTACTTTAAAATAAAGATCCCTTTCAATAAATAAGCCCTGATCACCATATGGAAGAGACAAAAATTTAGATCTTAAATTGATTAACTGGGATAAAATTTTCAATGAGGGCTTTTTTTCTTCGAAGGATATTTCAAAGAAAGCTGCTTTAATATTATTCTCCTTAAGGATACTAAAATCAACTTTCTCTATAAAATAAGTATCAGCATGTAAAAAAAGAAAAAAATCCCCTGTTGCGGCGAGGGCACCTTGATGAAGTTGGAGTCCTCGACCTTTGTTTGTATTTAGAATTTTAACTCCAAAGTGTTGGGCAATCTCAATTGTTTTATCAAGGCTACCGCCATCAACTACGATTATTTCATAAGGTTGAATTAGAGTGAGAGAATTTAAAAGTTTAGGAAGATATTTTTCCTCGTTTAAGGTTGGAATAATTACAGATAGGCGCATACCTTTATTATAGAGCCTTGATTTCTTTTGCCAACATACTTAATCCCCTTGTAACCTAAGAGAAATCAAAAAAAATTTAAGGCTTGCAAAATTGAAAATAAGAGTTTATTATAAGGTTAAAAATATAAAGGGGGCAAAAAATGGCCTTTGAAGAAATATCGGAGTTAGAAACTAAAATTGACTTGTTAATTTCAACCATTCTTCAGTTGAAGAGGGAAAAGGAAGAATTACATACAACTTTAGCCCTTAAGGAGGAAGAAAATAGGAAACTTAAAGAGGAAATAGAAAGGAGGGAGGAGGAAAAGAGGATTTTAAAGGAAAAAATTGGTGCCTTAATAGAGAAGTTATCTCAAATTTAGGTTAGGTTGAAAGTATGAAACATGAGGTAACCTTTGAATTTTTAGGTCAATCTTTTACCTTCCGGAGTCCTCTTCCGGAAGAAGAGATAAATGAGGTTTTAAATTATTTAGAGAAGAAAAAGGAGGAGGTGGAAGCATACAAAAAGGTACCCTTTTATAAGCTTGCTGTTTGGCTATTATTGCAAGTAGCTTATGATTACATTAAAGTTAAAAAGGAAAAGGAAACATTAGAAACACTCCTTAAAAAACAGCTTGTTAAATTAGACGAGTTTGTGGAAAAGGAGAAATCTTCCCTGGGGTGTGCGTGAGATAGAATTATGACCTGCCAAGCTAACACCAAAAGAGAGAGAGGTAAGGTGGAGCTGGGGTTCTTTGGAATGCCTATAGAACTTACCAGCCCCCTCCTCAAAAGTTTTTAAGCCTGAGCTTGGAGCAGGCCTTCTACCACGACACCCTGGGGTTTTTCCTTTAAAATCCTCTATCCCTCCTTCCTCCATTAAATAAACTTAAGGAGGGATTAAGATGAGTTATCTTGCAAGTCTCCTTTTAGGTCTTATTATTGGTCTACTCTTAGCTGGTGTCTATCTTTATCTTCAAAAAAAGAAGGAAAAAGAACTTAAAGTTACTGCAGAAAAAGAAGCTGAAGAGATTTTAGAAAGAGCTAAAGAAAAGGCAAATCTGCTTATAGCTTCAGCTGAAGACCGTTCTAAGGAAATTCTTGTTAAGGCAGAAAAAGAAGCCTTGGAAAAGATCAGAGAGGCAGAAGAAAAAATAAATCTTGAAATAAAAAAGCACAAAGAAGATTTAGAGAGAAATTATCAACATAGATTGCAAGATTTAGCTAAAAGGGAAGAAAAACTTTATCAAAAAGAGGAATTTCTTGCGAAAAAGGAAATGGAATTTCTTAAAAGAGAAGAAATTTTGGAAAAAAAGAGCTCTGAAGTGGAGCAATTAAAGCTTCAATTAGAGGAATCAAAAAAAGAATTAAATGAGCTCATTAATAAAGCTAAGGAAGAATTAGAAAAAATTTCAGGACTCACTGAGAAAGAAGCCAGAGAATTAATTCTGAAAAAGATAGAAGAAGAAATGCTTGAAGAGAAAGCTAAGGTTATTATGAAGATAGAAAGTGAAATTAAAGAAGAATCTAAAAGGAAGGCTCAAGAAATTATTGCTTATGCTACAGCAAAAGCAGCTATTTCCTTTGTTACAGAAAAAACAGTTTCTGTAGTTCAATTACCTAATGAGGAAATGAAAGGGCGTATTATTGGAAGAGAAGGAAGAAATATAAGAACCTTTGAAACCTTAACGGGAGTTGATCTTTTAATTGATGATACACCTGAGGTTGTAGTACTTTCCTGTCATGACCCCTATAGAAGGGAAATTGCCAAGATCTCCTTAGAAAGATTGATTGCAGATGGAAGAATTCATCCTACACGTATAGAGGAAGTGGTGAAACAGGTAGAAGAAGAGATGGAACAACATGTCTTTGAGGTAGGAGAAAAAACTGCTTTTGAATTAGGAATTTATGGGCTACATCCAGAACTTATTAAACTTCTTGGAAAATTGAAATTTAGAACCAGTTATAGTCAAAATGTGCTTCAGCATTCTATTGAGACAGCCATTATTTGTGTGGGTCTTGCAGGAGAACTTGGGCTTGACCCTAAAAAGGCAAAAAGAGCGGCTCTTCTACATGACATAGGAAAAGCAGCCAGCTTTGAATTAGAAGGCCCTCATGCCCTAATTGGAGCTGAACTTGCCCGTAAATATGGCGAAGAGGAAGAAATTGTCAATGCCATTGCCTCTCATCATGAAGATATTCCTATTACCAGCCTTTACGGAGTTATACTTCAAGTAGCTGATGCCCTATCTGGAGCAAGGCCAGGAGCAAGAAGAGAACTTTTAGAGGCATATCTTAAAAGAATTCATCAATTAGAAAGTATTGCCCAATCCTTTGAGGGAGTTGAAAAGGCTTATGCCATTCAAGCAGGAAGAGAAGTAAGGGTAATTGTCAATAGCAAAAAAGTCTCCGATGAAAGGGCTTATCTTCTTGCACGAGAGATTGCCCAAGCAATTGAAAAGGAGCTTACCTATCCAGGAATTATTAAGGTTACAGTTCTCAGAGAAACAAGAGCTATAGAGTACGCTAAATAGAAAATGTAATAGGAGACAAAATTTATGAAAATCCTTTTCTTCGGTGATATTGTAGGATCTTCTGGAAGAAAAGCTGTAAAAGAAATTTTACCAGAGATAATAAAGAGTTATAAACCTGATTTCCTATTAGCTAATGCTGAAAATGCAGCAGGTGGCTATGGCCTTACCGAAAAAATTGCAGAGGAGCTTTTTTCTTATGGATTTGACCTATTAACTACTGGCAATCATGTCTGGAAGAAGGAGTTTCTTCCATATCTTCAGAAGACGGAAAAAGTTCTAAGGCCAGCCAATTATGGTCCCGGGGCACCAGGTAAAGGATGGTCCATTATTTCAAAAGGAACAGCTAAATTAGGAATAATTAATCTTGAAGGAAGGATCTTTATGCGCCCCTTAGAAAATCCCTTTCTTGTTGGTAAGACCTTAGCTGAAGAAATTAGAAAAGAAACCCCTTTTATTATTGTAGATTTTCATGCTGAGGCCACCTCAGAAAAAATAGCTTTGGGATATTTTCTCAATGGTTTAGTATCCGCTGTATTGGGAACACATACCCATGTACAAACATCCGATGAAAGAATTCTCTCTCAAGGTACAGCTTATATCACTGATGTTGGTATGTGTGGAAGTTTAGAAAGTGTAATTGGAATGAAAATCTCTCAAGCTTTAGAATTATATGTATCCATGGTGGGAAAAAAATTAGAGGTAGAAGAACACCCTCCCTTAAAGGTAGAGGGTGTTTTCTTAGAGCTTAATTCTTCAGGGCAGGCATTAAAAATTGAAAGATTTAGAATTATTTATTAAAGGAAGGTTTATGCTTTTTCCACCACTTTTTAAAAAGCTCTTGCTTAAGGGGGGAAAGCCTATCAATAAAAAGGATTCCTTCTAAATGATCATATTCATGTTGAAAGGCAATAGCATGAAGCCCTGTTAATTCTCTTTCAAAGGCTTTTCCTTCCAAATCATAAGCTTTTATATAAAGATGCTTGTATCTCTTTACCTTTGCATAGTAGCCAGGGATACTTAGGCAGCCTTCTTCATACTCTGTTTCTCCTTCAGCTGATAAGATTTCAGGATTGATATATATTTCAAGCTTTGGTGTTCCTTCCTTTTGAGCTATATCCATAATAAAAAATCTTTGAGAAATCCCTACTTGATTGGCTGCAAGCCCAAGCCCTCTTACATCATACATAAGCATAGCCATTTTTTCAATGACTTCTTTTAACTTTCCATTTATCTCTTGCACAGGCTGTGCCTTTTCTCTTAAAATTGGATCACCTAAATAAACTATTTTAAATTCTTCTTTCATACCCCTTTATCTCCCCTCTTAAGATCTAAACTTAATTTAAAAGATAACTCATTTACTAATTTATACAAGCACCATTACTTTCTAACCGTTATTTTCTAACTGAATTTAAAACTACACTAATTGAAGAGAGTGCCATCATAAGACCTGCCATTTCAGGCTTTAA
>JBKBMM010000038.1:0-9382 GCA_046295835.1 Caldimicrobium sp. | reverse complement strand
TTGCCCAAATTTTTGACGAAGTTGATAAATATCCCCTATTTTTTCTAAAATATTAGCCATTTCTACAAGTTTTCCATGTTCTTTAAAGATCTCTAAGGCTTGTTCATAAAAATTAAGGGCATCAAGGACATTACCCTTGATCCAAGCGGAATGGGCCTTATTTGAAAGCTCATAAGCCTCTCTAATAAGTTCTTCCTCCTTAGATACTTGCTCTGACATTTTTAACTCCCCTGTACTGTATGTTTATATTCTTGCCAAAGTTCTGTTAAAGAGATAAAGGTATAATCTAATTGCTGGTAATCAAAAAGATTTACCTCTTCTTGTTTTAAAAATTCTTTGTAAGATAAAAGCTCTTTGCCGTTAATATGTCGGAAAATCTGAATGATTATGGCTTGGGCTAAAGATGAAACCTTAGGAAAAAGGGATAAAAGTCTTAGATATGGGGCTTTTTTGATTAGGTGAGGAGATTTTTCAGCAATTCTACTTAGGGCATAAAGAGTTGAAATGAGATATTCAGGATAGACTAAAAAACCAAAGAGATTTTTTACAAAAATTTCGTAGCGATTTCCTGTTTCTCTTATAATTTCTCCCACTGCTTCTAATGCCCCCCAAGGAGATGCAGCAGAGTCAGCACTGGCGAAGAGGAGCCTTTTTATAAGATCAAGAACTTTTTCAGGTGTTCTTCCAGCCAAAATGCCACAAGCCTGCCCTATTAGAATAGAAGCCCTTTTTCTTACTCCCTCTTCAGGATGATATAAAAGCTTTTGTAACATATGAAGATTTAAGGATTCTCCTAAAAGATAAAAAAGAAGCTCTCTCCAAGATTCTGCCTTTATCATAGTTTCTATTTCTTTTCTTGAGAGCCGCCTTTTATATTCTTCTTTAATCTCCTTTAATAGGGAAGTCTCCTCTTTGGTTAAACTTTTTAATCTTTCTTTAGATTTTAATTGCTCTAAATCTTCCGCTAATTTAAGAAAACAGAGAGCCCCTCTTATTTTTCTTCCTTCATAGAGCGGCTCCCCAGGAAGGGTATGGCTTACGGGGTCATAATTTTCCAGCCAAATTTCTTGATAATCTTCGTCAGGCAAGAGACTAAGAGCCAAATCCCAGTCTCCATTACAGGCAATAATGAGAGCTTCTAAAAAAGCTGCTCCTCTATTAAACCCTGTTTCATCTACTACATACACGGCACCGCATTCACATACTCCAGCTTGATAATCTGAAAAGCCTATGGGCAAAAAGGTAGGTTTAGCAATTACCCTTTTACAAAAGGGGCATTGAGGTGGTCTGGGAATTTTAAATTTCATAAAGAAGTTTTTCAAATTCTGGATTTATAGGATAATTTAGTTTTTTGGCCTCAGCTAAATAAAATTTAGCCTTATCTTTATCGCCTTTATAAAAATAGGCTACAGCTAAGTTATTATATGCTGTGGCCATCTTTGGGGCAATTTGTAAAACTTTATTTAGTATCTCAATGGCTTCATCATAGCGTTCTAAACCTATAAGAATAGTAGAAAGATTTATATAAGCTGAAGGATTTTTAGAATTAATCTCCATAGCCTTTCTATAACACTTTTCTGCTTCAGTCATATTCCCCAATTGATATTCAATAAGGCCTAAGTTATTCCAAGCTTCATAGGAGTTAGGATAAAATTTTAAAGTAAAAGTAAAGGCCTTTTTTGCCTCCTCAAGTTCACCTTCTTGTGCCAAAATAACTCCTAAATTGACCATAGCTTCATAGTGGAAAGGGTCAAGTTTTAAGACCTTTTTAAAGGTTTCTTTAGCTTCTTGCAATTTTCCAGAATTAAGGTATGCTATAGCCAATCTATGTTGTGCCCAAACTGCGTGAGGATTTTCTATGGCTTCTTTTTCTAAAATTTTAAGAATTTCCTCATTTATCATCCTAACCTCCTTATTTTGAATTAAAGGATAATACAAATTATGAAGTTCTCAAGAGATAAAAAAATTATTGCTTTATTATTACTTGTCTTTCATTTCTTTTTATTTACAGGCCTTTATTTAGAAGGTTTAGAACCTGTAAGCCATAATAAAAATGCTTTGCCTCAAATAGTTGAAATTACAAAGGGTGAAAATCTTTTTTCTATCGCAAATAAATTGAAGGAAAAAGGGATTATTAGGAGCAAAATTGTATTTATAATTGAAGCTTTAAGAAGTGGTAAATATAAAGAGTTTAAAGCCGGAGAATATGCTTTTTATCCATATCAAACCTTAAAGGAAATTTTTGAAATTTTAGTTAAAGGGAAGGTTTATTTACATAAAATAACAGTTTTTGAAGGGGCGACACTTTGGCAAATTGCTGAAATTCTTGAAAAAGAGCAAATTTGTTCAAAAAAAGAATTTTTAGACTTGGCTAAAAATGAAGAATTTGTCAAAAGTTTAGGGTTGCCTGGACCAACTGTAGAAGGTTTCTTATATCCAGAGACCTATTTTTTTCAAAAAAATACCCCTCCAGCTGAAGTTATAAAGGTTATGACAGATAAATTTAAAGAGGTTTGGAAGGAGTTGGAACCATTAACTGCAAAGAGCCCTCTCTCTTTAAAGGAAATTGTAATCTTGGCTTCCATTGTGGAAAAAGAAGCTTTTTTTAATGAAGAAAAGCCCATTATTGCTGCAGTTTATTTAAATAGAATTAAAAAGGGAATGCCTCTACAAGCAGACCCAACAATTAATTATGCTTTAAGACAATATAGAAGGCTTACCTACAAAGATTACTATTCAGTTAAGAGTCCCTATAATACATACCTTAATAGTGGCTTCCCCCCTACACCTATAGGAAATCCTTCCAAGAGCAGTTTGCTTGCAGTTTTAAAACCTGCCAAAGTACCATATCTTTATTTTGTGGCAGATGGAAAGGGAGGGCATATCTTTTCGAGAACTTATAAAGAACATTTAATCGCTATCCGTAAAGTTAGGGCTAATCAATACAAGGAAGGAGAATCAGAGTTAAGCAAAAAAAGCCTTATAGAATCAGAAAGTACCTCAGAGAAGGTTATTTTTCATGAAGAGCAAGCCAAATCTGATAGAGAGATAAAATCTCTTTAAAACTTAGCTCTTCAATACGTTCCCTTCCTGTTAACCCAGCTCTTTCTAAAAATTCTTTGGAGATTTTTTTGTGAAGCATTTTTCTTTTATATTGAAAGAGTTGAGTCAAAAATTTTTTATAAGATATTAAATTATGAATCTTTGCCTTTACATTTTTTTTAAAGCTAATTAAGCCAGAATCCACCTTTGGTGGTGGTTTAAAAAATTTTGGTGGAACACTCATAAGATAAGTTATATCATAAAAGGTCTGAATAAAGAGAGAAAGCCATGAAGTTCCTGAGATCCATTTTTCAGCAACCTCTTTTTGCACCAAAAAAAGGGCAAAGGGAATAATGTAATAATGGTAAAGGATATTTTCCACAATAAGACTTGCCACATTATAAGGGAGATTTCCTAAAACTTTTAGCTCCTTTACATTAAGCTTAGTATAATCAAAGGTGGTAGCATCGCCCTCAAGAAATATAACTCTTTCATCTTTTATTTCCCTTTTTAAAGCCTCAAGCATCTCTCTGTCAATTTCAAGAAGGTAAAGTTTTTGAAAGGTGTATTTCAGAATTTCTTTTGTAAGGTGTCCAAGGCCTGGACCAATTTCCAAAAGGTAATCATCTTTTTGGATTTCAGCTTTTTTGGCTATTTCAGCTAATACCCCTGAAGAGATTAGAAGATGTTGGCCAAGGCTTTTTTTAAGTCTTATCATCTACACTTAAGGAACTATAAGTAAAGGAAATTCAGACTTACGAATCAATTCCCTTGAAAGAGACCCTAAAGTGAGTTTTTTCAGCAAAGACTTTCCTGTCTTCCCCATTACTATAAGGGTATTTTCTTTTTCTCGAGCAAGTTCAAGAATTTCTTCAGCGGGATCACCAAGTCTTAAACTGTGTTCACAGTTAATTCCCTCCTTTATAAAAAAGGAAGTTTCCCTCCTAAGTTTTTCTTCTTTATCTTTTATTATTTCTTCAATTTCCTTTTCAGAAATATCTTTAAAGCTTCCGCTTTTAATTACATGTACTAAAAAGAGAGTTTCCATTAATTCTTTAAAGTTTAATAGGAAGCTTAAAGCCCTGTGTATGGGTTCTGAAAAATCTGTGGCTATAAGTGGTTTTTTAAAAATCTGTGTATTTTCTTTGGTTATACTTTCTCCATTTTCTTCTCTAATAACTAACCTTCTATAAACCAACACAGGAATTTTACTTCTTTCCACGATTTTACTTGTTAGCTCTCCTTCCCAGGGAAAGAAGGTTTTTTTCCTGCCAATAATTAAAAGGTCTGCTCTTTCTGTGTCAGATATTTCTAATATTTTTGCTACAACTTCTCCTATCTCAACATAAATCTTTACTTTCAGATTCATTTTTTCAAGTTCTCTTTGCCATTCTCTAAGCTTAAGGAGGGCAGATTCTTTCAATTCTAAAGCTTTTTCCTTTAAAAAGCCACCAAAAGGGACATAGGCTACTTCTTCTCTTGGAATTATATGTAAAAGCACAATTTCTTCTAATCCCACTTTTTTTAATTCCACAAATTCAAAAAGAGATTGAAAGGAGAGTTCTCTAAATTTTGTGGAATATATGATTTTTTTAAGGGGCATAAGCCTTTATCCTCCAAAAAAAATTACCGTTATTAGTATAAATATTGGAATAAGAAGGGGTATGGCATATTTCAACATGTAGCTTAAAAAATTGGGCATGGAAATTCCCTTTTCCTCTGCGATGGATCTAACCATGAAATTAGGAGCATTTCCAATATAGGTCATTGCCCCAAAAAAAACAGCACTTGTAGAAATAGCCAAGAGATAGAGAGGTGCTTCCTTAATTAAAAGTGAAAGAGCCTCTTTTTCAGGAACTCCTGGATAAAGTTTCCCTAAGCAGGCACTGAGGAAGGTTAAATAAGTAGGGGCATTGTCTAAAAAGGAAGTAAGAAAACCTGTGATCCAGAAATATGTAGCAGGACTAGTTAAATGTTTTATTAAAAAGCTCAAAGCTCCCTTCTCTCCAGCTTTCAAAATGCTTAAAGCAGGAATCATGGAAATAAAGATGCCAAAAAAGAGAATAGCTACTTCTTTTATAGGGAAAAAACTAAATTCATTTTTGTCTCGTATCTCCTGAGGAGTGCTAAAATAAGATATGAGGGCAAGGATTAGAAGAAAAAAATCCCTCAACCACTCCTGCAAGGGCCTATCTATTCCAAAGATACTTACCTCTTTTAAAGATATTTTACCACTAATTAAAATAGCCAAGGGAACTAAAAGGAGTAAAAGGATATTGTGTTTTCCTAAAATTTGAAAGGGAAGGTTATCCACCCTGGTTGAATTACTTAAATTTTCTTTTCTATAGTAGTAACTATCAAGGAGAAAGAAGATAAGTAAAAGATAAGCCGTGCAAAGGGACATAGGAAAAAAAAGCTTTAAGGTCCAAAAAAAGGGAACCCCTTTTAGGAAACCCAAAAAAAGAGGTGGATCTCCTAAAGGGGTAAGGGAGCCACCTATATTAGAGACAAGAAAAATAAAAAATACTACTAAATGGGCTTTATTTTGTCTTTTTTCATTTGCTCGCAAAAAAGGCCCTATTAATACCATAGATGCCCCAGTGGTTCCCATAAGAGATGCAAGCCCAGTTCCTACAAGTAAATACACTGTATTGAATAAGGGGGTTCCATGGAAGTTTCCTTGAAAATAAATGTTTCCAGAGATGACATAAAGTGCTCCAAGTAAAATTACAAAGGGAACATATTCAAGTAGAAGCACATGTAATATTTCATGTAAAGCATCACCCTTAAAGAAATACAACAGAGGAAGTGCTGTAAGGAGTGCCCAAAATAAGGATATCTTGCCAAAATGTTTATGCCAAAAGGAAGGGGCTAAAATGGGAAAAAGGGAAATAGAAAGTAGTATTCCCACAAAGGGAAAAACAGAATATAAAGGGAGCTTTTCACCAATACTAATCATTAAAAGTAATCATAACAAAAAATTTCTTTAAGTCAATTAAGGAGATTTTACTTATTTGGGGCTTACTTGCACTTTTAAAAGGCTTTGTTATATTTATCAGAAACCCTAAAAGAGCATTATTAATGTTTGAATTTCTTAGAAAAGGAGCACTTCACCTTTTGCCAAACTTTTTTTAGCCATTATCGTTATCGTTTTTGTTTTTTGGGGAATCGGATCCTTTACCTCTTATGATAAGGATGTTATAGCAAAGGTAAATGGCGAAAAGATTACCTTAAAAGAATTTCAAGAGCTTTATCACTATAAACTTCTACAGATTAGACAGACCTTAGGAGAGCTCCCCGATGAGGAGTTAAAAAAATTAAATCTTAAGGAAAAGGTTCTTCAAGAACTCATTCAAAATAAACTCTTAATGGAATTAGCTAAGGACTTGGGAGTTAAGGTAACTCGAGAAGAAATTAATATGACACTTAGGCAATTTCCTTTTTTTCAAGAAAAGGGAGCTTTTAATCAAGAGAAATATAAAGTTTTTCTAAGAGAGCTTGGCTTGAGTGCCTCTTCTTTTGAAAAGCTTCTTTATGTTGATTTACTTAATCAGAAGCTAAAAACTTTAATTACTACTCCTCTAATAGTTTCCAAAGAGGAAGTACAAGATTTTGCAAATTTTTATTACCAAAAGCTTAATTTGGAGGAATATATTCTTCCCTTTGAGGTTTGTGAAAAGGAAGTAAAAATGGATGAAAAAGCTTTAGAGAGCTATTTTCATGCCCACAGAGATATGTATGTGGAAGAGGAAAAAGTAAAAATAGCGTACATGAAATTGCCTTTTGAAGGAGAAGTTGAAGTCTCTGAAGAGGAACTCAAAAATTATTATTCTCAAAATTTAACCCGTTTTAGAGAACCTTTTAAAGTTAAAATGAGACAACTTATTATTCCAGGAGTAAGTGAGGTTTCTTTAAAAAAGGCTGAAGAGGAGAAGAAAAAAGTTAAAGAAATAAAAGATTTTGCTTTGTTTGGGGTAACTAAAGGAGAATGGTTTGAGGAGGATGCGCTCCCTCAGGAAATTATACATATAATTAAAAATTCTAAAGCAGGTGATATTCTTGGACCCCTTAAAACTTCTCAAGGATACTTAATCTTAGGAATTGAAGAGATAAAACCAGAAAGCATTTTAAAATTTGAAGAGGTAAAAAATAAACTTATTGAGGAGCTAAAAAAAGAAAAAATAAAAGAAAAGGTTAAAGCTAAGGCAAATGAAATTTATTCCCAGATTGTGCGCGAAAATAGTTTAAAACTTTGGGCTGAGAAAAGGGGAATAAAAGTTAATATTTCAGAATATTTGTCTTTAGAGGATTTGGCAAAGTTATTTTATTCCAGAGAATTAGCTCAAAAAGTTTTTAAAGGAGGAAAAGGAGAATATCTTTCTCCTTTAGAAGCAAGAGAGGCTATCTATTTAGTGGAAATTCTTGATAAGAAGCCCAAGAGAAATTTAAACTTCGAAGAGGCTAAGGAGAAGGTAAAGAGAGATTATCTAAATGAGCAAGGAAAAGAGATTTGTGAGGCAAAGGTGCAAAATTTTCTTGAAAAAAGTAAAACACACAAAGATTATGATACTTTAGCAAAGGATCTTGGATTTAAAGTTAATAAAATAGAAGTTCAAAGAAAAGATCTACCAGAAGAAATTATTCATTCTTTTACCCAAATAGGTCTAATAAATAAGCCTTTATGGGGAGAAAGAGAGGTTAAATTAATTCAGCTTATAAAGATTTCTCCGTCAGATAAAATGCCTTCTGAGGAAGAGCTAAGTTCCATAGCTCAGCTTTTGCGGAAGTATAAGGGGGAAGCTTTATTAAAGAATATTATGGATAATTATCAAAAGAAGGCAAAAATTAAGATTTATCCCCTTTTTCAGCAACTTTAGACTCTAAGTGGTTCTATATAGATAGAAAAGAAAAGAAGTTAAGAGGAGGCTAAAATATGCCTAAAAGGGAAGATATTAAGAAGATTTTAATTATAGGTTCAGGGCCCATTGTAATAGGTCAGGCTTGTGAATTTGATTATTCTGGGAGTCAGGCTTGTAAGGCTTTGAAAGAGGAAGGATATGAAATTGTTCTTGTAAATTCAAATCCTGCTACTATTATGACTGATCCTGAGATGGCAGATAGGACTTATATAGAGCCTCTTCTTCCTGAGGTTCTTGAATATATTATTAAAGAGGAGAGACCAGATGCCCTTCTTCCCACCTTAGGTGGTCAAACAGGGCTTAATTTAGCCTTTGCTTTGGCCAAAAAGGGAGTTCTTGAAAGATATAAAGTTGAGCTAATTGGGGCGAAAGCGGAAGCGATTGAGAAGGCAGAAAGCAGAGAACTTTTTAGAAAGGCTATGGAAAATATCGGGCTGAAAGTGCCTAAGAGTTTTATTGTTCAAAGCTTAGAGGAGGCAGAAAAAGCTGCCTCAGAATTGGGATTCCCTATAATAGTTAGACCAAGTTTTACTTTAGGAGGAACAGGCGGTGGAATAGCTTATAACATTGAAGAATTAAGAGAAATAGTTTCAGCTGGACTTGAGGCCTCTCTCATTCATCAAGTCATGCTTGAGGAATCAGTTCTTGGCTGGAAAGAGTTTGAACTTGAGGTAATGAGGGATTTTAAAGATAATGTAGTTATTATTTGTTCCATTGAGAATTTTGATCCAATGGGAGTACATACAGGAGATTCTATAACCGTTGCTCCTGCTCAAACCTTGACAGATAAAGAATACCAAAGAATGAGGAAGGCAGCCCAGGCAGTAATTAGAGAAATTGGGGTTGAGACTGGAGGTTCTAATATTCAGTTTGCGATAAATCCAAGAAATGGGGAGATGGTTGTAATTGAAATGAATCCAAGGGTTTCAAGGTCTTCTGCTCTTGCAAGTAAGGCTACAGGTTATCCCATAGCCAAAATAGCAGCAAAACTTGCTGTAGGATATACCTTAGATGAATTAGCAAATGATATCACTAAAGAAACTAAAGCGGCCTTTGAACCTACCATAGACTATGTGGTAGTAAAGATTCCTCGCTTTACCTTTGAAAAATTTCCTGAATGTAAGGATGAACTTACCACCTCTATGAGATCTGTAGGAGAAACAATGGCTATAGGTCGGACCTTTAAAGAAGCTCTTCAAAAAGCTATAGCTGGGTTAGAAATAGGAAGATATGGTTTTGGAGCAGATGGTAAATCTTTTTCAGATAAAGGCATAATTCTAACTAAAGAAGAAATTATAGAAAAATTAACGCGTCCAAATAGTCAAAGAATCTTTTACATAAGAGAGGCTTTCAATGCAGGATTTACTGTAGAAGAAATCTATAAATACACCTCTATCGATCCCTGGTTTCTCTATCAGTTA
>JBKBMM010000037.1:0-9390 GCA_046295835.1 Caldimicrobium sp. | reverse complement strand
GTAAAAGAGGGTGCTGAAGGGGAGACTAAAGCAGGCTGTGCAACCAAAAGAGGAAAATGTAAGAAAAAGGAATCTTAACCTTGTCCAACTACTCCTCCTAATTGGAAAATAGGCAGATATAGTGCGATTAAAATTCCACCAATGATAACACCAAGAATAATTAATAAAATAGGTTCTACTAAGGTGGATAGAGTTTGAACTGTTCTATCCACCTCTTCTTCATAAAAATCAGCCACTTTAGTGAGCATCTCTTCTAAATTACCAGACATTTCTCCAATTCTAACCATTTCTATGACCATATAGGGGAAAACTCCTGTAAAAATCATGGGGTCTGCAATGGTGTGTCCTGCAGAAACATTAATTCTTACTTCTTCCATAGCTTTCTCAATAACCTTGTTACCAGCGGTCTCACCAGCAATGCTAAGTGCTTGAATAAGAGGAATACCACCTCCAACAAGGTTGGCTAAAGTTCTGGCTACACGAGAGATAGCTGCCTTATGAAAAAGTTGCCCAAGTAGTGGAAGATGCAAGAGAATCTTATCGGTGTTATATTTACCTTTCTCACTCTTTCGTAAATATTTTATCCCCATAAAGGCGCCAATCATAGAAAGGACCAAAATTAGAAATATCCACTTAAAGTGTTGGCTTATGGTAATTAGTATTTGCGTAGGAAGTGGTAAACTTTGGCCTGCCTCCCTAAAAAGTTCTGCAAATTTGGGAATAACAAAAAACATAATAATTGAGACCACTATGACTGCCACAAATACTATTACAGAAGGATAAATCATAGCATGTTTAATTTTAGCCTTTAAAGCTAAGATTTTTTCCATATAGCTTGCAAGCCTTTTTAAAATAATATCTAAATTTCCAGAAGCTTCACCTGATTTAAGCATCTGAATATAAAGTGTATTAAAAATTTTAGAATACTCAGCAAAGGCTTCGCTAAGAGAGTTTCCTGCCTCAACTTTTCTGCGAATGGTATTTAAAACCTCCCTAAAGTAGGGATTTTTTTGTTGCATACTTAATGTTTCTAAGCCTTTAACTAAGGGCACTCCTGCCTCAAGAACTGTGGCAAATTGACGGGTAAAAAGAGTGATCTCCTTATCAGAGACTCTTTTTAAATTTAAAGTAAAGGCACTTTCTTTTTTAGGCTGAATTTTAACAGGAACAATATTTAGTCTTCTAAGATAAACCTCAACCACTTGCTCATTAGGAGCCTCCATTACACCTGTTCTAATTTCTCCAGTAACTGCTTTACCCTTCCACTGAAAGGTGGGCATATTATTTACCTACCCAGTAATTAGGTGCCTCTCTTAAAATGGTAACATCATGTACATGGCTTTCACGATATCCTGCTGGTGTAATTTTTATAAATTTTGCTTTTTTTCTTAGCTCTTCTATGGTTTTGCACCCGCAGTATCCCATACCAGCTTTCAAACCACCAATTAATTGATAGATCATGTTTGAAACAGGGCCTCTATAAGGCACTCTACCCTCTACACCTTCTGGTACAAATTTACTTATATCCTCAGCCTCATAGCCATATCTTTCTCTCCCTCCCCCTTTAAACATAGCAGAAAGGGACCCCATACCTCTATAAATTTTATAGGTTCTCCCTTCATAAAGGATAACTTCTCCAGGGGCTTCCTCTGTTCCTGCAAAAAGATTTCCTATCATTACGGCATGAGCTCCTGCTGCAATAGCTTTAGTAATATCTCCAGAAAATCTTATTCCCCCATCAGCGATAACAGGAATATTATACTTATTAGCTACCACTGCAACATTATGGATAGCTGTAAGTTGTGGAACACCAGCACCTGCCACAATTCTTGTTGTACAAATAGAACCTGGACCAACTCCTACCTTTAATGTATCTGCACCTGCCTTAATGAGAGCTTCAGCTGCCTCACTTGTGGCAATATTCCCAGCTACAAGCTGACATTCAGGAAAATGATACTTTATCTCAATAATTGTTTCTATTACATTTTTGCTATGCCCATGTGCTGAATCAATAAAAAGCACATCACAGCCTGCTTTAAGAAGAGCTTCTGCTTGCTCTAACCTATTTTTACCTACTCCTATAGCTGCTCCAACTCGCAATCTACCCAATTCATCCTTACAAGCATTAGGATATTTTCTTATCTTCTCTATATCTTTAATTGTAATCAAACCCTTAAGATTAAAGTCATCATCTACTATTAAGAGCTTTTCAATGCGTCTTTCATGAAGGATCTTAACAGCTTCATCTAAGGTAATCCCAGGTTTTGCTGTAACTAAATTATCCTTGGTCATTACCTCCTTTACAGGCTTATCTAAGGCTGTCTCAAAGCGAAGATCTCTATTAGTTACAATTCCCACCAATTTTTTTTGTGGCCCTTCAACTACTGGAATACCTGAGATCTTATATTCATCCATAAGGGCTAATACTTTCCTAATGGGTGTATCAGGGGAGACGGTTATTGGATCATAAATCATGCCACTCTCAGACTTCTTAACCTTCTCTACCTCCCTTACCTGTTCTTCTAAGGACATATTTCTATGAATAACACCTAATCCACCCTCCCGAGCCATGGCTATAGCCATCTTACTTTCTGTGACAGTGTCCATAGCAGCTGAAATAAGTGGAATGTTTAACTTGATTTTGGGAGTAAGATAAGTGCATACATCCACATCCTTGGGTAAAACTTCAGAATATGAAGGCACTAATAATAGATCATCAAAGGTGAAAGCCTCTCCAACAATTTCAAGCATATTTGTCCTTCTCCCTTTAGATTTAAAATCAATTTAAAGGAAACTTCCCTTATTTACCCTACTTAGTTTTTATTATATCTCTTTACTAAGGAAAGTAAAGTTGCCTCTAAGATTCCATATGTGCTAATCAAAAGCTCTTTTTGTTCAAAATATCTTAAAATTTCTTCATATATTACAAGCCCTGGAAGAGCAATGTCCTCTCTTCCCTCCTCCATCCCTTTAATCTTTTTAATGCGAGGTAAGGTATAATCACTAATCTTACTTATCAACTTTTCTAATTTATCAGAAGTAATTATGTGACCGTGAATTTTATCTGGCTCATATTTCATTGTTCTTAAATCAAGACTTCCCATTAAACTTGCTGTACCACCTGTAGCAACAATCTTTTCAAAGGGCTCTTTAGGTAAAACCTTTAATTGATCTTCTATATAGCTCTTGAGTGATTGAAGTATCCTTTTAGTTAGGGGATATCGTAAATTAAAAGTCTCTTTTAATTGGACTGCTCCCAGGTCTAAACTCTTTATAATTGAGGGCTTACCTTCTTTAAAATAAACAAATTCTGTTGAACCTCCTCCCACATCTATCACCAAAAAGTTTTTTAAATTAAGCCCAAGCCTTTTTAGCCCATATAAAACTCCCTCTATGACCAGTTGAGCCTCCTTCTCTGGAGTTAAAACTTCTATTTTAAAAGAAGTTTCTCTCTCTATCCTTTCCAAAACCTCTTTGGCATTTTTTGCCTTCCTAAAAATTGCTGTTCCAATAGCATAATAGTCTTTCACTTGATATGCCTTGAGAATCTCTTTAAATTTCTTTAAAACACTTAGACCTCTCTCCTCAGCTTGAGATGAGATCCCACCATTTGCTGCCAATCCTTCCCCTAAGCGCACATTTTCTCTTATACTTTTGAGAAAGTATACTTCTCCTGAATAAAATTTTCCTAAAAGGAGCCTAAAGGTTTGTGTGCCTAAATCAAGCCCCGCTAAAAAAGGTGTATTCAGTCTTTCTTTAAACTCCTTGCCTATTTTATAAACAACTCTTACCTTTGAGTTTAAATAATATTTTTGTTGATTTTTGGGATTTGTAAAAAAATAAGGTTTTGTTTTGGAAAGTTCGAATCTCCCAAAGCCTCTAAGCTCAATCCTTTCTCCCTTTTTTAAAGTACCCTTTAAAATCTCAAAAAAATTATCCACAATAAACTCAAGGTCTCTCTCTTCTAATTCAAAAAATTTCTCCCTCAACTTTAAAACAAGTTCCCTTTTTGTCATGATTTAACTTATTTATAAAGATATAATGCCCTAATACTGAGTGTATCTAATAGGCCCTCAGTGGTAACAGGTAATTGTCCTTCAAAAAATTTCCTTAAAACTCCCTTTTTCTCAGGAAAATATACAAGCAGAGCCTCTTTTACCCCTATCCTTTTCTTAGCTAACTCTACGGCCTTATGAAAATTACCAAACTCATCCGCTAATTTTAACTTAATTGCCTCTTCACCTGTATAGACCCTTCCATCTGCTATAGCTTTTACTTTTTCTATAGGAATTTTTCTCTCTTCAGCAATAGCTTTTACAAATTGCTCATGAAGATTATTTACAACACTTTGTAAATATTCTCTCTCTTTTGGAGTAAGCTTTCTAAAAGAGGTGCCTGTATCTTTAAACTCTCCACTTTTAATAATCTCATTAGATATGCCTATTTTATCCATAAGCTTTTCAAAGTTAGGCAATTGAAGCATAACTCCAATGCTTCCCGTAATAGTGCCTGGATTAACCAAAATTTTTTCCCCTGCTATGGCTAAATAAAGCCCACCTGAGGCTGCAACCCCTCCCATAGAAGTATAAAGAGGTTTCACCTTTCTTAAAGCCCTAAGTTCTTCAAATATCTCTTGACAGGCAGATACTGTTCCTCCAGGCGAATCAATTCTTAATATAACTGCCTTAATATCCTTTCTACTCATTATCTCTCTGATAGCTGACAAATATGGTTCTGGCTGAAGAATTACTCCATTAACTTCAAGTACAGCTATTTTAGGACCTCTATAAAGCTTATTTTCACTTAAATACAAGGCTAAAGTACCCAAAAAGATAAATGCAAAAAAAAGAAGGACTAAGCCACCTAAAAAGGCAAGACCATAAATAAGCCAAGGTCTCTTCATCTATTCTTCCTTAAAAAGGCCTTTTTGTTTAATAAGCTCTCCCAAACTTATTCTTTTTTCCTCTTCTTTTTTCTTATATTCCTCAACTTCTTTTCTCTCTAGTTCTTCTAAATAGGCTTTCTCAGAAATCCAAAGCCTCTTTTTCTCAGGATCTAAAAGTATAATTTTCCCTCTTACTGAGTCACCCTCTTTTAGGCACTTTTTATCTTTTTTTATTACTCCTAACTCCTTTTCAGGTAAAAACCCTATAATTCCTTCTGCAATCTTTACTAAATACCCCTTACCCTGAAGCTCCTTAACTATAAATCCCTCTACTATATCTCCTTCTTTAAATTTAGTAGCTATCTCCTTCCATGGATCACCCTTAAGATCCCTAAGACTTAAAAAAAGTTTCTTTTTTTCAAAATCAATTTCTAAAATCTTCGCTGAAATTTCTTCTCCTATCTTAAAAAGTTCCTTTAAATTGGTAACTCGTTCCCAAGATACCTTAGAAATATGAATAAATCCTTCCACACCCTCAGCAAGCTCTATAAAAAGCCCAAAATCAGTAATAGTCTTGATCTTTCCAGAAACTACATCTCCTACCTTTAAATTTTTTGTAAGCCTATCCCAAGGGCTTTCTTCCATTCTTTTTAAACTTAAAACCAATTTTCTCCCAGAAGGATTAAAGTCAATAATCACTGCCTCGACCCAATCCTCTTCCTTTAAAATATCTTTTGGATTTAGCCCCCTTTTCCAAGAAATCTCGCTTGATGGAATTAACCCTTCAAGCCCTGGCTCTATCTCTACAAAAGCACCGAAATTCTCAACCTTGGTAATCTTGCCTCTTATTCTTTGATCAAGATGATAACGCTTTTCAGCATATCTCCAAGGATCTGGTTCAAGAGCCTTAGCACTAACACGCAGTCTCTTTTTATGGGGATCCCATTCAAGCACTTTTACCCTAATTTCATCCCCCTCTCTTAAAAGGGAATCAAGATTTTTAACCCTTCTTCTTGTCACCTCAGAAAAGGGTAAAAATCCAGTTAATACCCCATCAAAATCAACTAAATAGCCTCCATTAACTACCTTCTGTATCACTCCTTGTAAAATTGCCTCTTTATGAATTTTTCCTTCAAGCTCTTTCCATCTAAGCTCCCTTTCTCTCTCAAGGAAAGCTTTATGAGATACCACAAAACTATTCTCCTCTAATTTTAAAATAAGCACCGGAATTTCTCCTTCCGTAATTTCTGAGGGATAATGAGATTTTGGAAGAAATCCTTTTAGCAAATCAGAAAATTCTACTTCATACCCTCCCTTTACAGCCTTTAATAACTTTACTTTAATTGGCAACCCCTTTTCCTTTGCCTCTTTAAGTTTCTCCTTTGCCCTCTCTTCAAAAAGCTTTCTAACAGATAGTAGATATATTTCCTCACCACTCAATTTTTTTGAAACTATAGCTCTTATTTCCTCACCAATTTGGAAAATTAGATTACCCTTTCGATCTGTAATTTCTGTTATAGGTAAAAGGGCCTCTTTTTTTACTCCAATATCTACAAAAGCATATTCCTTACTTAGATGCACAATTTTTCCTTGAACTATTTCACCAATCTGAGGAATTCTTTCTTGTTTAGAAAAATATTCTTCTAATATAGAGGTAAAGTTCTCCATAAAGATTCCTTCTTACTGATTATTATTACTTTACTTTATTCCCAACTAAAATCAAGGGGCAAATTGACTTTTATGCTAACTCAATTCTTTTCTATAACTCACTTCTTTGTATAATAAGTTTTAACCCAATTTTTTTCTTCTTCTACAGTTCTTAGCTCACCTAAAAGTTTTCTTTTTCTTAGCTCTCTTAAAACCTTTCCTATTTCCTCTCCTTCTTTAATTCCCATGGCTTTTAAGTCATTTCCTGTAAGACTTGGTTTAATATCTCTATAATTCTCCCAAAATTTAAATAACTTCCTAAATCTTTTTTCCAAACCAAAACGAAAAAGCAAATAATTAGGAATTCTTTCCAAAAACTCTATTTGCTCTATTAATTCCTTTTTTTTCCCGAATTCTTCCTCTACAAGGTAATTATAATACTTGAGAATTTTTTCTCTTTCCTCATCTAAAAATCCCAATCTATTTATGGTTTTCTCTTCTATCTCAACCAAGGCTAAAAGATAAAATTTTTCCAAATCCTTAGGTGAAAGTTCCCTTTTGGCTTTCTCTATAATTGAGAAATCCTCTCTTGAAAATTCCCTATCTTTTAAAGAAAAGGCTTCAAAAAGGGAAAGTTTTTTTAAATCCAATATTAAATCAAATATCTTTTCCCTGGATTCCTTTGTAAAAAAAAGCTTTAATTCTTTGGCAAGCCTTGCTGAGGAAAGCTTGTGAAAGGAATAAACTTTTTTTGCCCTCTCAAGTGCCTGAAGGAATTTTAAAGAGTATTTAAAATCAAATCTTACTTTATAGCGGACTCCTCTCAAAGCCCTTGTAGGGTCTTCCACAAAAGAATCTTCGTGAAGGGGGTTAATAAAACCCTCTCTTAAGTCCTTTAAGCCGGAGACTAAATCTACAATTTTTTCTTGGAATGGAGGGACCAAACCATAAATTAGTGCATTTATAGTGAAATCTCTTCTCAAGATATCCTCTTTAAAAGTAGCCCTTTCTACATAGGGTAAACTTGCAGGTTCAAGATAAGTCTCCCTTCTTGCCGTTACCAAATCAAGGGTTAATCCTTCTTTTAATTGCACTTTATAAGTAAGAAACTGAGACTTAAAAAGTAGATTCCCTTGAGTTTCTTTAAGTAATATTGGTAAGAGCTCTTCCCAGTCTCCCTCTAAAACGAGATCTATATCCTTGGTAGTTCTTTTCAGTAACACATCTCTTACAGGCCCTCCTGCAAGATACAGAAAAAAGCCTCTTTTTTTCGCAAGATCTCTTACCAAAAAAAGAAATTCTCTTCCCTTTTGAGGAAGCTCAAGATTTCTTAGAAATTCTTCCAAGGGAAATTTAAGAATTATCAAGATGCATTCCTTGGGTGTAATTTTTCATAGTTTTCCATCAATTTCTTTAAGTCAAGATGTGTATAAATTTGGGTAGTAAGTAAACTCGCATGCCCAAGCATTAATTGAATAGCCCTAAGATCTGCTCCACCCTCTAAAAGATGTGTAGCAAAAGAATGTCTTATCACATGGGGTGAAATTTTAGAAGCATCTAATCCTGCCTTAACTGCAAGCTCCTTTATAATCTGCCAACATCTTTGCCTTGTAAGAGGAGCTCCTCGCCTATTTAAAAAAAGAAAATTCTTACTTTTTTTAGTAACAAAAAGTGGCCTAACTTTTTCTATATATTCCTCCAAAAAATGAAGGGCTAAATCACCAAAAGGAACGAGTCTCTCTTTACCACCCTTTCCCAAAACCCTTATTATACCTAAACTTAGATTTAAATTCTCTAATTTTAAAGCTACTAATTCTGAAACCCTTAAGCCTGTAGCATAAAGCACCTCTAACATGGTTCTGTCTCGGAAACCAAGAGGAGTACTTATGTCCGGCATCTGAAGAAGCTTCTCAATTTCCTCTAAGGATAAAATTTTGGGAAGACGTATAGGAAGCTTTGGACTCTCCAAATGATGCAAAAAATCCACTAAAAACCCTTTCTCTTCAAATAAAAAAATAAGGAAATTCCTTAAACTGGATAATCTTCTGGCAATAGAAAAAGGATTAAAGCCCCTTTCCTTTAAACTCCCTAAATAGGCCTGAATTAAATTTAAATTAATATCTTCCAGAGAAAATTTTTGCTCTTTAAGAAAATTAAGAAAATCTATGAGATCTCTTTCATAAGCCTTTAATGTATTGGGAGAATAATTTCTTATCCCTAAAAGATAAATTAAAAATTCTCTAAGAATTGTTTCCATTTTAAGGGGTAAGTTCCTTTAATAACCTCTCTATTTTAAAAGAGAGAAAATCATCCTTAAGGGACATTCCAAGAGATCTTAATTTGGCAAGTAACCCCTGCCTTTCCTGAAAAGTAAATTCAGAAAAATTCTCTTTAATTTTTTCTAAAATACTCAAAATAAGCTCTTTTTCATCTACATCTAAAAATAATAAAAGATCCCTGGCTTTATCAGGGAGACCAAATTTTTGATAAAATTCAAGGACTAATTTTTTAAAATCCTTTTTACCTACAGCTTGATGGATTTTTTCTAAATACTCTTCCTTTTCTCCATCACTTTTGGTTGAAAAAAGTTTTTCTAACTCTTTTATATACCTTTCCTTTGCTTTTTTATCCTCCCGATGATTAGTTTTATCTTGTTTTTCAAATTTTCTCCTAAGTTTTGTAAGCCCACTTGCATCCTTTAATTTATCAATTTCTCTCCAAGAAAGCTTCTTTCTCTCCTCTGACATAATTAAAACCTCCTACATTCAATTTGAAATATTGCTTCATCTGGAAGACTTATTGCCGTTAATTTTCCCCCATAAACACATCCTGTATCAATGCCCATGCGATCTTCAAGC
>JBKBMM010000036.1:0-9483 GCA_046295835.1 Caldimicrobium sp. | reverse complement strand
TGTCTTTACCTATCCTATGGATAAGAAACTGGATTTCATAAAGAGGGTCATAGGTCTACCTGGAGATACAATAGAAATTATCAATAAAAAGGTTTTTGTAAATGGAAAGCCACTAAAGGAGCCCTATGTACAATTTTCCGATAAAGAGATATATCCTAAGGAAATAAGTCCCAGAGATAATTTTGGGCCAATAAAGGTTCCCCCTGGACAGCTTTTTGTATTGGGAGATAATAGAGACCAGAGTTATGACAGCAGATTTTGGGGTTTTGTACCTATCAGTTCCCTCAAGGGTAAAGCACTAATTATCTATTTTTCTTGGGATAGCGAAAAGGGAAGTATTCGGCTAAGGCGAATAGGCTCTTTAATAAAATGAACCATTATACTATTTAGCAATCATAGTGCGCATTAAATCTGCAGCATTTTCAGCATGGTGAGAAATTTCGCAAATTAAATCAATTAATTTTAACACAAAAAAGAATTCTATAGGATCTTTAATTTCTTGAAAGGCAAGTTTCTTAGTTTGGTTTCCCATCTCTTCTGTTATGAATTCCTGATAGCGTATTTGTCTGATAAGTTCTTTAGCCCTGGTTCTTGAATCTTCATTCCAATTAATCAAAAAATCAGCTGAAGTTATTATCATTTCCTCTAAATATTTTAGTGGTTCTAAACTTTGATTTAAAAGAGATTCCAGTTGCTGAGCTATTTTTTCTTGAATAACCACTTCTTTAAAAGAAAGCCAGTTTAATATAGCTTCTGCATAATCTGCTACTGCATCTTGTTCTTTTAGATAAAGAAAGAGCTCAAATTTTTCCACTGGTAGTATTAGGCCTCTTGGAAGGTGTCCTCTGATATTGGTTTTAATTTTATCTGCCTCTTTTTCAATCTCCACAATATGTTTCATAATCTCTTCCAAACGCAACCTATCCTGCTTCAAATATGCCTCTAAGGCAAGAGGTAATCTTTCCATACATTCTATAACCAGTCTTGCATGGCGCAAAAGCAAATCAAAAACTGGTAGTTCTCTGGAGAGAAGCTCTCTTACAGAGGGAAGCCTTTTCATTTCAAGCTTGGGCATTCTGCCTTGCACAGTAAAAATCACACTTTCAGCTACATTGCAAGCAAGGTCAGCAACTCTCTCTAAATTTTGCACAATAACCATATATTCAATGCCCACATCTATTAATAAGAGATTTTTTTTCATACACTCTTTAATATGGGCAATATACTCTTTCTTAAATTGGTCTACTATATCATCATGATCAATTACCTTTTGAGCTTTAGAAACATCTTCACTCACAAAGGCATCAATGGCAGATTCTAACATTAATGAAGCCTCTTTTGCCATATTTTGTATACTTACCTTACAAGTATTCAGAGTTATATCTTTATGTTCTACTAAAATAGGAACCCTTTGAGCAATATTTACCGCTTGATCTGCTAATCTCTCTAAATTTCTTGCAATTTCAATAGAACTCACTATAAAACGTAAATCCTTTGCTACTGGTTGTTGAAGAGCAATAATTTCTAAAGCTGTTAAAGTTACCATATGTTCAAAATAATCTACCTGTTCATCATACTTTATTACCCTTTCTGCCATTAGGGGATCTAATTTTTCAAAACTTAAAATAGCACCTGTGAACATTTCATTAACAGCCTTAGCCATATCTAATAATAGATTTTTAAGAACCTGCAAATCTCTCTCCAAGGCTATCCTTACCATAATTCTTGCTCCTTGATATCAGTTTAAATACTTATTTTATGTTATCTTGCATAAACGGTCAAGTATGGAAAATTTTTTGAGGATCTCTCAAATTATAAGCCTGAAATCCCATCTTACGAAGGGCTAAAGTAAAAAGATAACTAATCCTCCCTGTATAACAAAAGAAAAGAAGTTTCTTTTTTTTATAAGATTTCATCTTTTCATATAGTTCCTTTTCCTTTTCTAAAAGTTGAGGAGAAATCCCTTTGGCATAAGGTAAAGTCTTTTGAAGGAAATCTTCTTTTTCTCTCACATCAAAGATCACCCAATCTTTAATTTCTTGGGAAGAGGAGATTTTTAGCCAATCTTCAAAATCAATTTCTAATTTTTTTTCAGAAATCCTTTCAAGCAGCTCTTTCCTTCTACAAAATCCACAAATTCCTGATGCTGAAAAGGTATACTCTCCACACTTAATACATTTTTGATACTCTTCTTTTTCTTCAACAGACTCTTTTAAAAGAGGCACAAATTTTTGCAAAAATATGGATAGAAGCTGAAATTTGAAGGTTCTATTTTCTTGACAAAGCTCTTCAATAATATTTTTCATTTTTTTAGAAGGAGTAATTTCTCCATGTGGACAACCACAAGATTCAAGAGGAAGTTCATTTAGAACTGCATAATAAAAAATCTCCTTTTCAGGAATGGCATACAAAGGTTTTACTTTCTTAGCCTGGCTTTGAAAAAGAGGAGGATTTACAGGATAAAGCCTTTTTATAGATATAAAATCCCCATTTAAAAAAAGAGTAAGATAAGTAGAAACAAGATCATCTAAATGATGACCAGTGGCTATAACATTAAGTTCAAGCTCCCTTGCTATTTTGGAAAAGAGATACCTCTTAATAGTACCACAAACTGAACATATTTTGTGTCTAAAATTAGTAAAAATAAAATCATCTATACAAAAACCATCTCTCTCCACAAGATTATAAACATAAAGAGGTAAATCCAACTTAGAACAGAGCTCTTCTACTGCCTTTTGAGCATAATCTGAATAATATTTGATTCCTAAATTTATATAAATTCCCCAGATGTGATATTCTGGGTAAAGTTTTTTTAAAAGATGGGCTAAAGTTGCACTATCTTTTCCACCTGAAAGAAATATGCCGATTTTGTCCTCTGGAGAAAACATGTTGAATTTTTTAACAGCCTCTATTAGACGTTTTTCCTGAATTTTATTAAAACATGCTTTACAGAGCTTAAGGTTTTGCGTAGAAAGGGAAACAATGGGGACCTCTTTTTTACAGAGACGGCAAGATTTCCCTAAGGGAACACCTTTCCACTGAAACTTCTCATGACCGCATTTTATATATTGCATACTATATTTACTTTAATATTAGATTTACCATTTACAAGTAGTATAAGAGAGTTTTTAAATTTTTAAATCACCACTTTACTCTTGACATCTTAGAAAAATTATTTAATATTGTATTGTTAAACTAATTTCAAAATCGGGACGTAGCGCAGCCTGGAAGCGCACCCGCTTGGGGTGTGGGGGGTCGGCGGTTCAAATCCGCCCGTCCCGATTTTTTTATTAAAAATTCAAAAAATACCAGGCACCTTGCCTGGGGGGAGGTGAGCTATGAGGGGTATGCAAACCAACTGCCTTGTTGAAAATTTTGAACTCATCCCTTACCAGCAAGGTGCACAAAAACGATGCATTTGGAGTTATCACTTGGTAGTGGAGTTTTGGAATTCCTCTTTTGAGACCTTAGCTGAGGCAAAAAAGGTAGAAGAGTTCCTTCTTTATGCCCTAAATGGAAATCTTAATAAGGAAGGGATTAGAGCCTTTAGCTATCAATTTCAACCCTTTGGAGTATCTGCTCAAGTCAATTCTGGGCATGCTCACATATATATTCATACCTGGCCAGAAAATGGATACTCTGCCATTGATATAATAGCTGATAGTAAAGAAAAAGCCTATGAAATTTTACATCGCTTACAAGAAAAGTTTCAACCTGAAAAAATCTGTATAGCTGAAATTGCCAGAGGCCTTACTCAAACTGAATGGGGGGAAACTTGACTGGCCAATTTTGGTGGCGAGAGCGCATCTTTAAAGACTTTGGACATAGCTATTTCGTTGAATTAGTTTTTGAAGAGCGCTCTCTACAAAAGATTCAAATCTTTAAAAATCCTACCTGGGGTTATTTTCTCGTCTTAGATGGTATTGTTCAGTTCACAGAAAGAGATGAATATATTTATCATGAAACTATAACTTATCTACCTGCAAGTCTTTTACCCTCCCCACCTGAAGAGGTTTTAATTATTGGTGGTGGAGATGGAGGGGTATTAAGGGTACTTCAACAAATTCCCTCAATAAAAAAAGTCTATCAATATGAGATAGACAAATTAGTTTTTGAGCTTTGTCAAAAGTATTTTTTCCGGCTTAGTGGCAATTATGACGACGCAAGGGTAAATTTTATAATTAAGGATGGTCTTCAGGGATTGAAAGAAAATTCTCCTGAGTCCTTTGATTTACTTATTGTAGATTGTACAGATCCCGTTGGGCCAGCTAAAACTCTTTATACAGAGGAATTTTACAGAGAAAGTTTCAAAGTTTTAAAACCTTACGGAGTTTTTATTCAACAGGCAAGTCTTCCCATTTATTTTCCCCATGTATTACAACAGGGCTATAAAGAAATTAAAAAAATCTTTCCTTATGTAAAAGTCCTTCGTGCCTATGTGCCCTGTTATGGTGAAGAAATTGCCTTCATTATTGCCTCAAAAGAAGATAAACCCTGGTTTCATCCCTTACAAAAATTTTATGGAAAATATTACCATCCTCAATTAAACCCTTATTATTTTTCACTTCCCGCCAATTGGCTAAAATTACTTGATTTATCTCCCAACCCTTGAAAATTACAGGTGGAAAATTAAAAGGTCATACCCTTTTTACCCCTCCTTCTAAGGAGACCTCGATAAGACCGCTTAGAAGCAGAATTAGAAAGGCCCTTTTTGATATCTTAGGAAATGATTTGAAGGGTTTTTATGTATTAGATCTCTTTGCAGGCACAGGTGCCTTAGGAATTGAAGCCTTATCCAGAGATGCAGATTTTGTAGTTTTTGTCGATTTTAGCCCCCTAAGTATAAAACTCATTCATAAAAATTTAGAAAAATTAGGCCTAAAAGAAAAGGCTAAAGTCTTTAAACTGCATCTTCCTGAAGAACTACCTAAACTCCCTTCCTTAATGGGTAAAACTTTTAAAAAATTTGATCTAATTTTTGTAACCCCTCCCTATGGGTTAGGACTCGCAGAAAAAACCTTGCAGGGAATACCCACTTTTTTTATAAAAGAAAACACCCTTTTTATTGTTGAAGAAAGAACCTCTCTTAAATTAAACTTTCCCTCAGAGAGGTTTTCCTTATTAAAAATAAAAGCCTATGGAGAAACTACGCTTTATTTTCTAAAATATTTAGGGATAACATAAAGTCTCCGAAAAAGGACTTGGAATAATTGTTTCATAAAACTTTAAAAGGGTTTGCAGTTGATAACACACTCTATCATGAGATCTTTTATCCCTAAAATGTCTATCCCTCACTTCTATAAATTTTCTCTCAAATGAAGTAATTTTCTCAAGGCGATAATAAATTTCACCCTGTAATGGCTCCTTATTAAGATTTAAAAAAGGAGGATCCCATACTAACTCAATTTCTTCTTGAGAGATAGGTATGATTTTTATATTAGATGGGGGAAAAGGAGGAGTTGTCCAAAAAACCATCTTTTCTTCTGTAAAGGCAGATTTAACCAAAAAATCCTTTTCAATTTTTAAGCGGTATTTATAAAGAAAATTTGATTTAAGCTCTTTATCCGTATAAAGATAAAGATTAGCTGCAGAATGAAGTTTAGGAGAGAGTTTTATTCTCTTTTTTTTAATCTTTGAAGGCTCAGCTAATGAGACCTCTTCTTTTTCAATAATTAAGGCTTTAATCTTATTTAAGGGATAGCCACCTTGAGTAGTTGTAGGTAAAGTTATCCAAAGGTTAACCCCTAAGGGAGTTGTCTCTATTTCTAATTCGGGCTCTTTAGGAAGGCTCTTTTCTATAGGAAGAGGTGGAGCCTTTCTTCCGCATGCACAAAGAAACATAATGATAAGTAGAAGTAAATATCTTTTCATAATTTAATAAAATTTAATTTTTTCCACCCTTGCGGAGTGGCATTGAAGATTTACAGCCACAGGAAGGCTCGCTATATGGCAGGGTTGTGTTTCAATATGTACAAAAAGGGCAGTTGTTTTTCCACCTAAACCTAAGGGACCAATTCCTAAGTTGTTTATACTTTCTAAGAGTTCTCTTTCTAAGTTTGCAATCTCTTTATCTGGATGGGGTTCTCCTGGTTCTCTAAAAAGGGCTTTTTTAGCTAAGTATGCACATCTCTCAAAATTTCCACCAATTCCTACCCCTACAATTAGAGGAGGACAGGGATTGGGACCTGCTTCTTTGACTACTTCTAAAACAAACTCTTTAATACCTTCCAACCCCTTAGAAGGTGGCAACATGGCTAATTTGCTCATATTCTCACTCCCACACCCCTTTGGCATAATCCAAATCTCAAAAAGATTTTCAGAAGAAAATTCATAATGAATAATCGCTGGTGTATTAGTTCCTGTATTTTTTCTTGTTAAGGGATGGGCAACGGATCTCCTTAAATAGCCTTCTCTACAAGCCTCTTCAATTCCCTTATTTATAGCATCTTCTAAATCTTTTGTAAGGGTATTCTCAGAAAATCTTACAATTATCACAGGAATTCCCGTATCTTGACATAAAGGAAGATTTTCTCTTTTGGCTATTTCAATATTCTCAAGGAGGACATCTAAGGTTTTTTTAGCCAAAGGATTTTCCTCTATTTTTTTAACTTCTTTAAATTTTTCAACAATTTTAGGAGAGAGTGTTTTGCAGGCTTTGATATAAGCCTTTTTTACTGCCTCTTTTACCTCTTCATAACCTATTTTAGGCATACTTTCCTATATACAATATTTTCAAGTATTGTCAAAGACTCTTTTAGCCTTTCCTTAAGAATGGGGCTTTTTTCTATTTCTCCTTTTATTTCAAAAATAGCTGTAATGAGTTCAGGCTTTGGTCCAGTGTAAATAATTAAATTATGCCCCGAGGCAAAAGATCTGATTATCCTTTCTGGTAGTTCATAGTCTTTTAATGCTCCCATGGCAATATCATCCGTTAAAATCACACCTTTATAATCGCAATCCTTTCTTAATTTATTTACTAATGTCTGAGAAAAGGTGCTCACATTAGAATCAATACTTGGAACTAATAAATGAGTAGTCATAATAAAGTTTACTTTAGGAGAAAGCTTTATAAAGGGATACAAATCTTCCTGTGAAATGTTCTCTTTAATTGGGAGCTCTTTATGGGGATCAATTTTAACCCCACCTAAGCCAGGAAAATGCTTAAGACAAACCTCTATGTTCATTTCTTTGTGTATATCTATAAACTTTTCTGCCATGGCAGTTACCTTTCTTGGATCTTTTCCAAAGGTTCTTTTTCTCAAGAAATCTTCAGCTTTATCATCATCTAAATCTACAACTGGAGAAAGATTTAGATTAAGACAATGATCCTTTACAGATTGCGCTATCTTTTTAGCCCAAAGTGTTAGAATTTCTTTACCTTCTTTTTCACATTTTTGGGCTATCTCAAAGGGTGCCTCAAAATCTCCTGGAATCCTAATTACTCTTCCCCCCTCTTGATCTACAGCTAAAAGTTTTAAAAAAGGAAGTTTACATTTAAGGACCTCCAAATACTCTCTAAAATCTTTTTCAAAATGAACCTTAAAGAAAATAAAATTTTCAAAGTTAAATTCTTTATAAAAGGCTATTTCCTCAGGGGCTAAAGCTTCAGGCTTAACTAAAAAGAATTTTCCTAAGTTTTTAAACATATAGTTATTTAGAGAAGTAAGATTGAAAAAGGGTTAGGGCTTTATTTATAACTTCTAAGGTAGTATATTTTCCTAAGGAAAAGCGAATAGTTCCTTGGGCAACTTCATATGAAACCTTTAATGCAAGTAAGGTATTAGAAGTTTTTCTATCATGGCAGGCAGAACCGGTTGAGGCACAAATTTCAGGAAGGCTATCTAAAATTTCCCATCCCTTTAACCCTACAAAAGAGACTGTCAGTGTATTAGGTAAAGTTTTTTCTGGAATGCCATAAAGATAAAGTCTTGGATAAATTTCCTTTAGCCCTTCATAGAGTTTTTCTCTTAAAAAAATGAGGCGTTCTTTTTCTCCTTCTAAGTTTGTTATAGCTATTTCGCAGGCTTTAGTAAGAGAGGCTATTAGAGCTAAAGGTTCTGTTCCTGCTCGAATTCCCCTCTCTTGACCTCCGCCTAAAAAAAGTGGTTCCAATTTAACTCCCTTTTTTACTATTAGAGCTCCTATCCCCTTTGGAGCATAAACCTTATGCCCAGCCAAAGAAAGCAAATCCACCTTTAGTTCTTCAAAATTTACAGGTATCTTTCCTATTGCCTGACAAGCATCGGTATGTATTAAAATATCTCTTTCCTTACAAATTTCAGCTATTTCTCTAAGGGGTTGAATGGTTCCTATTTCATTATTTGCAAGCATAATGGAAACTAATTTAGTATGAGGTTTAATCCTCTTTTTAACCTCATCTGGATCAATATACCCCTCAGAGGTTACAGGTATAAAATCAACTTCATATCCCATCTCTAAAAGTTTAGCAGCTGGAAGAAGTACAGAGGGGTGCTCAAAGGATGAAACTAAAAGGTGTGCCCTTTTATATTGGGAGATCACCCCAAAAAGGGCAAGATGATTAGCCTCTGTCCCACCAGAAGTAAATATAACACCTTCTGAATCTGCAGAAAGCAATTCAGAAAGCTTTGAACGAAAAAACTCTAAAGCCTCTTTAGCCCTTTTTCCAAACCTATGGGCTGAGCTTGGATTTCCAAATTCCTCACATGCATAAAAAGAAAAAACTTCCTTAACCTCTGGAAGAACAGGAGTCGTAGCATTGTAATCTAAATAAATACAATCCTTTCCTGACATCTTTTTAAATATAACCTTTTATATCAAGTTTTCAAATCTTCTTGCCACTTTTCTACTCCACTATTATAATATTACAAATGAAATCCTATTTAGATTTACTTAAACTTCTTCCTAAGACTAACTGTAAAGAGTGTGGTGAGGCAAGTTGCCTACTTTTTGCCTTAAAGGTCTTTAGTAAAAACCTCTCTCCAGAAAAATGTCCTTATCTTTCTATGGATAAGCTTCCTTCAGATTTTATTTCTAAAAATCTTACCTTTAATCAGCTTATAGAGAATTTAAAATATCTCAAGGAAAAATTTAGAAGCCTCCCCCAATTTTTGGATAGAGCAAAAAATTTGGGCTGTATCCCTTTACCTGAAAATAAAGCTGTTTATTTACCCTATTTAGACTTAAGGATTGAAATTAGTCTAGATGAAAAAGATTTTCCCAAAGAAATAAAAAGCTCCGTAGAAACACCCCTTGATCCAAGAGACGAAATTTTAATTTGTAACTATTTTATTTTTAATGGAAAAAGCCCTCTTTCTTACGAATATGTGGGCTTAGAATTTTTTCCTCATTCTATAAGCAAAGTAAAAACTTTAAATAAATATGCAGAAGAGCCTTTAGCAGAATTTTTATCTATACCTGGAATAGTAATTGAAGAAATACTTAAAGATTTTGAAATAATAAATTTAGTTAAGTCTAATTCCGGAATCTCCTTTGATATCAGAA